>NZ_LVIA01000009.1:0-157050 GCF_001596805.1 Halomonas sp. KX33721
GCTAATGAAGTAACGGCCTGCTGCATCCTTGGATACCGTCACTGTGCTCGGTGCCGCAGGCAGGTCGCGGCTCCAGCGGATGTTTAGCGGTTCACGGCACTTGGCGAGCGTGATCTGCCCGTCACGGTACGAAAATGCCGAACTGGCAAAGGTGGCTGACTGCCGGTGCTTCTTCGATTTAAAGCTGGGGTACCGCGCCCGCTTGGCAAAGAAATGCTTGAACGCACTTTGTTGATGGCGCAAGCATTGTTGCAGTGGCACCGAACTAACCTCGGCTAGAAAGGCGGTGTCCGGCTGCTTCTTTAACTGTGTTAGGAACGCGCTGGCATCGTTATAGCCGATCTTTTCCTGACGCTGATAAAACGCCTGTTCCATGGTAAACCGCGTGCCCAGCAAACCTACGCAGGCAATGCCCTGGCGTTGCAGCACCTGGGCCGTGGCATCGGCGATATGCAATAGCGGAATGGAGACCGCCGCTGCCAATATCTCGGCAGTCGCCTGCCAGTTACCCTGATGCTGCAGCGCCTCTATCTCGGCAAAATCCGCGCTGTACAGCACCACCCTGGCAGAGTGCAGCCCGCCCAGCGCCGTGCGCACATGCTGGTTGACGAGGCGGTAGTAGGTTTGAGTGGACTCCCAGCTCATGCCGCCGATCAAGCCGATGGTTTTCATGGATGCACTTCCACCTTCTGGTCACAAGAAAGAGAGTGTATTGCGAAGGCAGCAGACAAGGCTCCGGACTCTATCAGAGGCTCACATGCTTACCGCCATCCGGCACTTCGCAGTTTTAACAGTAGCGCCCATAACCGGCTGCCCCCCGCTGAGCTTAAAAGCAAAACGGCTCCCACGACCACAGAAGTCCCCCCACGCCCTAACAAGTAAGCGCTAGCGTTTGGCCGCTGTTGCGCGAGAAACTCCCCCAACAGCACCGTGCCAGCAGCGATAAAATAAATACCCATGAGCGCTGTCCCCACCGCCATGCAGGCCCGGGGGCTTACCAATACACCTGCCCCTTGCGGCACCAGCCATCGGCTCAATGCCTCACGCCACAGAATAAGACTCAGCCCGATCAGAGTATTGCTAAAAAAAATGCACAAACTGAGCCATCAATACGCTTGAAGAAATGTCCTCTTGGCCAGCCAGAGCGATCAACAGAGAAACGGCGGCATCCGGTAGTGGACGTAGTGCCATCCATAACCCCAATAGCGCCAACAAACTAGCCATCAGCGGGCGCACTTGCATCCTTTGCATCATGACTCCCTTACTCGTTGCATTGTTGGCTGTGAAAGCTCCATCTGGCTACTCCAGATCTCCGGTAAACACGACTGTCAGCCAGCAGCGCAGACCTTCGTCGCCCACCGGATCCCGATACCACATACTTCAGGCAGCGCTTTTCACACATTAGCCGCTGGCGTTCTCTTCAGCCACCTGACGCAGCGCATCGACCAGCACATCGGTGGGCTGGGCGCCGGAAATCAGGTAGCGGCCATCGAGAATAAATGCAGGCACGGCACTGACGCCCATGTCCATAAAGCGCTGCTCGGCTTCACGCACTTCTTCGGTGTACTGATCGGAGCGAGCGATGGCCTCGGCGGTGTCGCCATCCAGCCCCACCTCGATAGCTTTTTCGCGAAGCACCAAGGGGTCGGCGGGATTTTTCGCCTCGCCGAAGTAGGCCTCGAAAAGCGCCAGTTGAAGCGCCGTTTCCTGATGCTGCGTGCCGGCCCAGGCCAGCACACGGTGCGCGGCGAAGGTGTTGTTCGCTCGGCGCTCCAGCGCGCCACGGAAATTCAGGCCAAGCGCTTCGGCGGCAGCCATGATCTCGCGCTGGGACTGTTCCATGGTGGCCGCGTCCTTGCCGTACTTGCGGCATAGATGCTCCAGAATCGGCTCGCCCTCGGGCGGCATGTCCCGATTCAGTTCGAAAGGCTGCCAGACCAGCTCGACGTCGATCTCGCCCTTGAGTGTCTCTAACGCCTGCTCCAAGCGTCGGTAGCCAATGGCGCACCACGGGCAGGCCACATCAGATACTAGGTCGATTCTTACCTTTTGCATGGGGTATCTCCTTTGGGTTCATTCATCTGAATTCCAGCGCGAAGAGCAGGCAAAGCTGGGTGACCGCACAGGTGGCTTCCAGCCAGGTTTGGATACCCTTGGGGGCCACAAGGGGCAGCGGCGCCGTGCGCCCACCCATGGCCGCACTGGCCAGAATGCCCGGCAGCCCGTAGCAGTGGTCGCCGTGCACATGGGTAATCAAAATGGCCTTCAGCGAATGAAACGTCAGCTTGGTGTGCAACACCTGATGCTGCGTGCCCTCGCCACAATCGACCAGATACCAACCCTTGCCCTTGCTTTCATGCAAAGCGACGCCAGACACGTTTCTTGTTTTGGTTGGGACTCCGGCGGAGGTGCCGAGGAAGAGTAGGTTCATATCTGATTGACGAGTCAACAATGAGCTTGAAGGGATGGCGTTCGAAGCAACGAGGCATGCTTGAATGCGCATTTCCATGCGCATAAAATCAGACTATACATCAAGAGCCACCAGGAGGCGACGATGGCCGAACTCTACGATGCAGCCGCACCCAAAAAAGCAGCGAATCTCTCCATCAATAGCGACCTGCTGCGCAGGACACGTGAATTGAACATTAACCTGTCTGCCACCCTGGAGCGAGCGCTGAAAGAAGAGCTTTCCCAATGCGAAGCGCAGCAATGGGTCGAAGAAAATCGAGCTGCGATAAAAAGTTATAACGATTTTGTCGAACGACACGGATGCTTTGGCGACGAATTCAGGGAGTTTTAATGGCACAGTTCGACGTATACCCCAACCCAAGCAAAACCAGCAAAGCGCACTACCCCTACCTTGTGGATGTTCAAAGCAGTTTGCTAAGCGAACTGACCACCCGCATCGTCATCCCGCTGGGAAACCGTTCCGCCTTCGGCAACGACACCATGCAAGGACTCACTCCTGAAATCAGCTTTGGCGATCAGGCGCTATTGCTGTTAACGCCACAGATTTCGTCGGTGCCTGAAAAACATCTACGGAATCCCATCGGCTCTCTCTCGCATGTTAGAGACCTAATTATCGGGGCTCTGGACCTGGCGATCACCGGCTTTTAACACTGGCAGGATGCGGCAACCTCATGGAGGCAAAGCCATCATGTTAGACGCTCATGCCGAAGCGGGCCATCAGAATTGACGGTGCCGCGCGAGAGGCAAACCGTTAGCTTCAACGTATGCGTTCGAACTTGCCAGAGCTTTGGCATTCTCTTTCAGCCACTTCTCCTGTTTATGCCGTTTCACAGCCTCCGCAATGTTATGTTTCGTTTGCTGGTAATTCGAGCTGCCTCTCACTCCGCCAGACTCGTATAAGCAGAACCTCTTTAGCCTGCCTGAGATAGACAACTCGAAACGGCGCGTGAATCAATTCACGAATATGATCCATGTTGAATTCAGGAACAACTCGGCCAGCATCCGGGTGGATTTGAAGCATTTCACAGTGCTCTAGGATAGCAGCCACGAAATCATCACCGATATGTGGCACATCCTGCTCTTTGTAATACTCCTGAATAGCCTGTAAGTCCTCGAGAGCAGACTGTGCTAAGCGTAGTTCCATTTACTTGATACCCAACGTTTTCTTGGCGTCCTCCAACGATACGGTGTTGCCCTCGCGAACATCCATAAGCCCCCGCGCCACCGCCTTTACAAACCTCAATTCCTCTGCGGTTCTCTCATAATCCTCGAGCCCCTGAACAACAGCTATGCCGCGGCCACGGCTGGTGAGCAGGATTGGACGATGCGTGTCCTGCGCTCGACCAACCACCTTTCCGGGATTGATTTTAAGGTCTGATAGAGGAATGACATCCTCGGAAAATTTCACTTGCATAGTGATTACCCAGCCAACGATTTGGTGCCATTAATAGCACCAGTTAACAGGTGCAGTAAAGAAACATAACGCCGAAGCGCACCGGTGACTTTGACGTAGCGAAGCGGAGACAAAGGCATCCCAGTGACGCGCCTGGTTAGCTGTTCCCAAGCATGTACGCCCGAAGCTGTCGCTCCTCTCGCATAACATAGAGAATGAGAACTCGCTGATCATCCTCACGATAAAAAAATGCGACACGGTGGAACCACTACCTCCCTGTATACTGAATTAGGGAGTTCTGGAGGAATCCGTCCGGATTGGGGAAAATCTTCCAAACGCTCGGTCTTATCGAAAACTTCCTGGACCAGATGACTTGCGGCAACAGGATTATCCAGAGCAATGTACTCAGCTATGGCATCCAGTTCTTGAAGGGCAGGCTCCGTCCAGATTACTTCAGCCATTTACTCATTTTCTCCCTGGCCTCACTTTGGCTGTACGTTCTTCCCTCAAGTACAGCACGCTCTCCCCGTGATAGCCCCTCAAGCAGCTCAAGTCGGCGCTGCATAAACTCATAATCCTGCACATCGACAAGATATGCCGATGGCTGACCATGCTCCGTGATCAGTATCGGCTCCTTAGACAAGTGCAGATCTGCCAGAATCTTTGTGGCTTGGCGCTTGAGGTTCGTAACAAGCTCAACTTTCATGGGCTCACCCTAAATCAGACTAATAGTGACACTATAGTATCACTCTTCAGGTGGGGCAATCACAGCTAACGCGAAACTAAGCGGTGCCCTGACAAGGGCATCCGGTGGACGGCCGTCAGGCCGGGAACGTACTTGAGCGACTGGTTAGCACTGCTCAACTAAATACCTGTGACCCAAGTCAAAATGGTATTCCGTTCTCATCTTCTGTTTCACTTGATTCCGTAGACGGCTCAGAACCAAAAAGATCGTCTTCAATCGGCATCAGCTCCCATAGCTCGTTCTGGTGGAGCCATACCGGATCAGCATTCTCCTCAATGAACTGGTCTACAGGCATGCCATCCACAGTTGGTGGCCGCTTTATTCTGGCTTGCTTACCGTTCATAAAGACCCACTGGTACTTCCTTTGCCGATCTGCTTGCGCGGCTTTCTTTGCACTCTTTTGGGCCGGAGTGAGCTGTTTCTTAACTTTTGCCATAGCTAAACTTTGTTGGTGCGTACCGCTGCAGCATGCGCGCCCACGAAATGGAGCCGAGGGCGCAATGTAGTGGGCGTCGCCGTGCCTGCATTGGTTAGCACTTGTTGACGCCTGCGTATATGCTGATAATATACTTTTATGATCAATTGGGCACAAGTTACTGGCTTTGACTGGGACGAAGGCAACTCCCGAAAAAACGTGGAGAAACATGGCGTAAACCAGTCCGAAGCGGAAGAAATTTTCTTTAATGAGCCGCTTCTGGTGTTGGAGGATTCCAAACACAGCCAGACTGAGGCCCGTTTTCATGCTCTTGGTGAAACAGATGACGAGAGATTGCTCCACATCACGTTCACACTGAGGCAGAACGGTACGCTGATTCGGGTGATTTCCGCTCGCGACATGCACCGAAAAGAGAGGGCTGTTTATGAGCAAGCCAAAAAAGATGCCTGAGTTCAAAACTGAAGCAGAAGAACGGGAATTCTGGGAAACTCACGATTCCACCGACTACCTGGATTGGAGCCAGGCCAAGCCGGCATCGTTCCCGAAGCTGAAACCATCAACCAAGACCATCTCACTCCGGTTGCCGGAAACTCTGCTTGATCGGATCAAGATCGAAGCCAACAAGCGGGACATGCCTTATCAATCGCTGATCAAGGCTTGGCTTGCGGATGATGTAAACGACAGTCGTCGGACATGAGGTGCTAACGCCCACCATCACCGGTGACAAAACCAGAGCGAAGCGGAGGTTTTGGCATCCGGTGCATGGCTTGGTTATGCAGCATGTAGCGGCTTGATTCGATCCACTTCTTCCTTGACCGACTGCGCAGCAGTCCAAAGATCAACAGACCGCTGTGCGTTCAGCCAGAATTCTGGCGAGTTACCAAACAAACGCGCAAGCCTGAGCGCCATTTCAGGGCTGACAGCACGGCGTTCCCGCAATAGTTCATTCACTGACTGACGAGAGACACCCAAAGATTCGGCCAACCCCGAAACCGTCAGACCATAGTCCGGAAGAAAGTCTTCCCTCAGCATTTCGCCAGGATGAGTCGGTTTGCGCTGCATGCCAGCAGTATTAAGAATAGCCATGGTCATCACCTCACTCAGTGGTAGTCACACACTTCGACTTCATACGCATCGCCACCTTCAAAACGAAAACAGATACGCCACTGATCATTGATTGAAATTGCGTGCTGCCCCTGCCTGTTTCCCGACAGTGGGTGAAGGCGATTGCCGGGCGGCACTTTCAAATCCTCAAGCTGTACGGCCAGATCCACGTATTCAAGTTTTCTAGCGGCTCTCGGTGCAACATCCGCAGGAAATTTCTTTGACTTGCCCTTGGCGTAGAGTTCTTGGGTTCGTTTGTCAGCGAAGGATTTGATCATGAAACAAAGTGTATTTCGTCACGTGACGCTTGTCAACGAGACGAAGGAATGACTGCATAACGCCCGCCATCACCGGTGACAGAACCGCAGCGAAGCGGAGGTTTTGGCATCCGGTGCATGGCCTGGTTATGTGCTGCCTCAGGCTGCAACAAGCTTCTTCACGTTGAGCTCTTTGCGATGTTGTTCAGCATGCCAAAGTTCATATTGGGACTGCTGATTTAGCCAGCTTTCTGCCGAGGTATCGAAAGCGATAGAGAGCCGGATCGCCATTTCTGGACTAATGCCGGCCTTGCCATTCAACACGGCACTCAGCGTTTTGCGGCTAACGCCCAATGCCTCTGCTGCTGCTGTGACAGAAAGGCCAAGGGGCTCAAGACAAAGCTCTCGCAGCACTTCACCCGGGTGCGGAGGGTTGTGCATTAACATTGGCGGTACCTCAGTGATAATCTTCGTAGTTCACAATCTCGGCATCTCCGTCTTCGAACCGGAAGGTCACTCGCCAGTTACCGCTGACGGTCACTGACCAGATTCCGGCACGATTGCCAGAGAGCTCATGCAAGCGAAGACCGGGTAAGTCCATATCTTTGGCATTCGATGCTGCATTCAATCTACCGAGAATTAGCCGAAGCCTCTTTTCATGAGCGGCCTGAATCCCTGCAGTACTGCCGGACTTGAAGAATTTTGCCAAGCCCTTGTGTTTGAAGCTTCGAATCATTCCTTGAATGTACCCTGTAACGTATCAGGTGTCAAAGCGCATAACGCCTAGCTCAGCCGAGGGAGGCCGCATTGCGGCCTGACGTCGGCTGGAGCGACGTGTTAGGACGGTTATTCATAGTTTCTGTTTGACGAAATCAATGTGGTCTAGCACGAACTCTTGGATCAACCCTGATGCCGCAACAATATGAACCATGTGACTACGGGCGCTTGACTGAGTGACACACTCAAACGCATGCATCAGGAGCGTTGCCGCAGGATTACCGCTACTGGATTCATTTGGGCTGAAGAGTAGCGGTAGCATCGTGTTGTATTCGGCAAAGCGACCTTGATATTCGTTTACTACTTGGTTGAACGAGACATCCTCTCTTGAGGATGGAATGCTCTTGGCAAGGATATTCCGAGTGAAGCTATCCAAGATTTCTTCTCGATTCGATTGCTTACCAAACCGCAAATAAACGAATGTCATTATCGTTGCAGCAAAGTAAGTCAATTCCAATCGGCGGACAGTAGAGTCCTCGCAGCCGACCTCCTCCAGGAAGAGCCTATACAAGACGGACTGCCCTCCAATGGTCTGATTGGTCAGAGCATCAGCAATATCTGGTTCTTTGCGCTTGAATAAATTAAACATGTGAAAGTCCTAACGCCGTGCTTTGCGGCTGCTTTGTAGCGTCAGCGGAAAAGCAGTCCGACAACAGCGCCTTGTTACAACTTGCTTCAATTGTGGCACATTGCTACAATTTAGAAAACTCAACTTCGGAGGTTCAAATGGCTACGAACAGCATTCGCTTAGATCAAAAACTTATTGAGAAGGCTACTATTATAGCCAAAGCGCTTAATCGAACTCCGCCCAAACAAATAGAGCATTGGGCAAAAATCGGCGAGATGATGGAAGACAACCCTGACTTACCCTACGAGTTTGTAAGGCAAGCCATCATCGCGCAGGCCGAGCGAGACGCCGGAAAGCTAGAGGCCTACGACTTTGGTTAAGGCTAGCAGTGTATTACAAACCCCTACATTCAAGAAAGCGGTGAAGAAGCTCAAGTCCAACCAGAAAAAAGACCTTGATTTGACCGTTAAGGACTTAATGGCCAATCCCAACATTGGTGAGCAGAAGAAGGGGGATTTGGCCTTTCTGCGAGTCCATAAGTTCAAAATGAATAAGCAGTTGACGCTGCTGGGTTACAGTTTTGATGATGGTGCTCTTGTCCTTGAACTGATTGCCCTGGGGTCACACGAAAACTTCTACCGCGACCTAAAGCGGAAGAAATGATGTTGTAACAGTGCTTATACGGAACGCTGTATAACCCCAATAAACGCGCGCGCTCATTCATTGAGGTTATGTAGCCAGCTCCATCGACCCTATCCCACTGATTCGCCTGAAGGCAAAGGGAAAATAAGCGGCATATTCAGATTCGCATGCTGGCGCGTTTTGCTTTCCCCCCTGCGTACCGCAAGAAAAGCACTGCACGGTTGATTCTCTCAGCCAACCCCAGCCAAGAAGCAATCCGCTAACCAACCCCCACCGCCACCAATTCCCCCTCAAACCACTGCTGTTTGAGGCCGCGCTGTTTTTCCAGCAGCGTGAGGTAGGGCCTTAGTGGGTGTTGGGGCGGTAGGCTGACGTGGAGTTGGCGCAGGCGCCGTTGGTAGGGGAGCTGCCCGGCGGGCTGGTGCAGGGGGGTGGCGTGTTGGGTGAGCCACGCTATGTCGGGGAGCAGCAGGTGCGTGGCGCCGCTGTCCAGCGCGAGGGTGACACCCTTGGCGTCGAAGTCGCCTGCGTAGAGGTGCGGCCTGCGGGTTTTGCGCCATATCTCGGCCAGGTGGGCGAAGCCGCCGCCGTAGTGGCTGTCGCCTCGGTAGGCGATGAGCGGCTGGGCGTAGCCGCTGAGGGCGCTGATGTTCGGGTTGAAAGCGTAGAAGCTGTCGAGGTTTTCCACCTGTACCAGCGCGCCGAAGGCTCCTAGCGTGAGGTGGCGAACGTCCACGTCGCGACTGCAGCGCGGCTCGCTTGCAAGCCCTGGGGTAGGTTGCGGCGGCAGGCTGAGCAGTATGCGCCAGGCGCGGGGGCTTTCGCGGGTGGCTTTGTCTTCTTCCACGCCCTCTTTGGCCTGGGCGGCGCTGCTCAGGCCGCTGAGCGGGCGGCCCAGCGGGGCGAGGTGGGCGCTGGCCAGAACGCTATCGATCTGTGCCAGCAGCTCGGCATCGAAGCGCAGGGCCTGGCTGGAAAGCCGCATGCCGAGGTCGATATCCTGCTGGCGGCACCAGGCCACCACGTCTTCCACCCACTGGCGGCGGGGCTTCTCCACCGTGGGCTGGCGGAGTAGTTCGCGGGCGACGCCGTTAAGGCCGTTGCGTGCGCGGCTGGGCAGGTTCATACCGCCACCGCCAGGGCCACATCGTGAATCAGCCGCAGGTCATTAAAGGTGCTGGCCTTGCTCTCCTCTTGCTGCAGGCGGAAGGCCTGCTGTTCGCTGCGCGGCAGCCCTTGGTACTCGGCGATTACCTGGAACAGCCAGATTTCATCTGCCCACTCTAGGCCGCTCTGTTGTAGGTAGGCCAGGGCGCTGACCGGTTCGGCGGGCGGCTGGTCGAGCACCGCGAGGTAGAAGTGTTCGACGTCCAGCTTGAGCGCCTGCTGGCGGGCGGCGGCCAGGCTCTCTTCGGCGGGTTGAACGGGGTTGGCGACCGCGACGTTTTGTGCGGCGTGGCGTGGGGCGGGCAGCTCGTGCAACAGCTCGGCCAAAACGCGGGTATCCAGGGCGTGGTCCAGCGCGGGGGCGGCGGCGGGGTTGAGCGGTGCAGCGCGGTTGAACAGCGCTGGCACCTCACTGCGCTGGGCGTAGTTGCCGGGCACAAAGCCCGGGTGTTCGCGCAGGAAGGCGGCCATGCCGGTCATCAGACGGCTGCGGGCCTGCTGCTTGCGGAAGCGGGCCATGAGTTCGATCAGCCGCCGCTGCACTTCCCTCAAGCTGGTGTAGTGGTGGCTCAGGCGGTTCTGAAGCTGGCTGATGAGCAGCTTGCGCAGGCTGCCGTCGCTACCCACCAGGGCGATCAGCTCGTCGAAGTCGATCAGCGCGAGGCCATCGAGTAGCCGCACGATCTGCTTTTGGGCGCGGTCGTTCTCGCGGATCTTGTCGTTGAGCTGGCTGACGAAACCGAAATCGCTGTTGAGCCGCTGCCACAGGCTATCGATGGCGTCGGCGAAACGGCCGTTGAGGCCATCCACCTCCTGGCGCAGGCGCAGTAGCTGCTGCTCCTGGCGCCAGTGTTCGCCCTTGCTGCGGGCTTCTCGGTAGCTATCTACTTGGGTACGAATCAGCTCCAGGGTTTCGGCCACGTCGGCATTGACGTGGCGGCGGGTTTCGTCGGCGAGCATTTCGGCGATCAGGTCGCGCACCTTGGGCGAGAGTTTGACGCCGCTCTGCTCGTCGGGCCGCCATAGCACCCGGGCGGCCAGCAGCTTGCGCAACGCGCCGTCGCTCAGGCCTTCCAGCGGTACGTCGTCGCGGGTGTAGGCCTGCATCAGCCGTTCGGCGTGCTTGCCCAGCAGCGCCAGGCGTTCTGCGCCAGTTTTCAGCAGGCGGCTCTCCAGCTCGCTCACGCCACTGCCCACCCCATTGCCTAAAGCACTGTTCTCACGCCGACTCACAGCAGGGCCTCCTGCGTGCCGGTGTCCTCGTCGGCATCGATGGGCAGATTCTCTTCGTCGCGGATGAAGCGCACCACGTCCACCAGGTAGTCCATCTTGCCGGTCACCACGAACACTTGGCGTTCGCTGTGGGGCTGCATCAGGTAACCGTGCTCTTTCAGCCGTTTGAAGATCTGCTTCACCTGGGCATCCAGCTGGTCGCTCTGGGAGCCAAAGAAGTTGTCCGTGGCTAGCCGTTCCAAACGCTCGCGCAGGCTCTGGTTGTCTTCGCACTTGGCGCTGAACTCGGCGGGTTTGAGCACGTCGCCAGGGGCGGCCAGGGCGTCGCGGCCCAGCGCTTCCTGCACCAGTTGTAGCCACTCCAGCATGGGCAGCAGGCTGTTGACGGTGTCGGCGAGCTGGCGGGAGAGCTGCTCCCGCGCCGTGTCGCTGAGCTGCCGCCAGGCGAGATAGTAGACGCTGGCGTCTTCGTTGCTGGCCAGCCGTCGGTTGAGCGGGCGCAGGTAGGCGTCGATGGCCTCGCGGGTCTCTTCGTTGGCCAGGTGCCGGTAGGCGTTGTCGTCGCTGACGGCGCAGACGAAGTCACCTGCCAGCAGGCGTTCGAGCAGGGGGCCGTGTTCGATCATGCGCTCACCTCCTGTTGGCGCTGCTTGATTTTCTGCGCCAGCGCGCTGAGGCGTGGCTCGATACGCTTGAGCTGACGCTGTTGCTGGGCGTCCCGTTCGATGAGGTAGCGGTTGGCGAACAGCAGCAGCACGTCGGATTCCGGGTTGGGGAAGGCCCCGACGATATGGATGCGGTTGCTGTCGCAGGCGTCGAACAGTTTTTCGACGTTGTGGTAAGCCAGGGTGCCGATCTCATCAATCGGCCAGTGGATGGCGATGTGCGCATCGCCACGCAGCAGGCGGGTAAAGGCGAGCAGGAACTTGCACAGAATCAGATACGCCATGCCGTGGCTGGAGGACTCCAGCAACTGGCGGTCGTTCTTGATCACCAGGTCCGTGCCGCCTTCGTTCAGGTGCAGCTCCAGGCGCAGCAGGCTTTCGAAGCTGTACTGCTGGTCGCTGCGCAGCAAATCGACCACGTCGGCCAGGGCGTTGAGGTAGTCGTCGCTGGGCAGCGTCTGGCCGGACTCCCGCCACGCCTTGTAGCGCTGGGCGAACAGTTTGAGCGGCTCCCAAAAGCCCAGCTCGTCAATGGTGGACTGAATGCGCACTTCCGCCTTGGTGATGCCTTCCAGGCGCAGGTCGTCGGCGACCTCTTCCGAAAGCCGACGGCTCTGGGCGCTGATGCGCCGGTTCAGGTCGCGGAAGACGATGAAGAACTTGTCCAGGTCGTCGCTGAGGTTGCGGCCTTCCTGAATCAGCTGCTGCTGTTGGTCTTCCAGCAGTTTGAGCATGCCGCGTAAAAGCGGCAGTAGTAGCCGTGGGCTGTCGCTGGGCAGCTTGTCGCGCTCGCTTTGCAGGGCATCGGCAAAGCCGCTGCTGGCGTCCTTGATCAGTTGGCTTTCGACGTCCAGGCAGCCTCGGCGCAGTTGCTCCAGCTGCTGGTGGCGGCTGGCCAGGGCCTGGCGGGTGCGTTCGATGCGTTCGTCCACATCGCCCAGGCTGGCTTCCAGCAGCGCGCCTTCGGCCACCAGCTCCAGGCTTTCCAGCTGGTTGAGCAGCGGTGTCAGGGCTTCCAGGGTGCCACGGGCGCTGTCGCGCTGGGCCTTCAGGTCGCTCACCGCCTGCTGGTGGGCCTCTCTGGCGGCGTGGAAGGCGTTTTTCAGATGCGCTTTGTCGCGCTTGAGCTGTTGGTCGCGCTGGGCCAGCTCGGCCTCTTCCGCCACCAGCTGGGGTTTGTGCTGGCCCCACTCGATGCGCATGAAGCGCTGGTACTCGGCCAGCTCCTCCTGGCGGGCAGCGGTTTTGCGAATGCACTCGTTCTGCGCTTCCAGGCGAGTTCGCGTGGCCTTGAGCTGGGCGGGGTCGACGCCCTGTTCGGCCAGCTCCTGGCTGAAGGCCTCTTCCAGCTCGGCGCGCTGGCGCTGGTGTTCGGCGTTGGCATCGCTAAGCTGCTGTTTGTAGGTGCGTAGCTGGGCATCGAGGCTATCGAGCTGGCTCTGGGCGTCGGCCTTGAGCTCCAGCAGTTGGCCCTGGTGGGTTTCGGCCAGCTCGGCCAGGGCGTCGCGCTTCTCGTCGCGCAGCTCGGTTTGGGCCTGCTCCTGGCGGGCCAGGGCGGCTTCGATGTGGGCACGGCGGGCTTTCTGGCTTTCCGCGTGGCGGGCCTGCTGCTGGCGGCGCGCTTCCAGGGCGTACTCCACTTCCTGCTCGGCGCGCTGATGGGGCCAGGCGAGCGGTGTCCTGGGCGTCATCGGCCTGCTGTACCCGCTCGTTGTGCTGCTTAAGTGCCTTTTCAGCGGCGGTGCAGGCGGTGTGGGCACGGGCCTTGGTGCTCTCGGCTTCCTCGATGGCGGCCAGCAGGCTGGCTTCGTCCTGGGCGTAGTCGGGCAGCGCGATGGCGGAAAGATCCAGCGCCAGGCCGAACAGGTCGTCGCTGGCGTTGTCGGCCAGTTGGGGGGCGAGGTCGCGGCGCTCCAGCAGTTCCGGGGCGATCACCTTACCGAGCTGCTGTTCCCAGCCGGGGCGGTGGTAGCGCAGGAAGTGGCGCAGGCTGCCCTGTTCGGGGGTCTGCTGCTGGTAAAGGGTGTAGCAGTGCTGCTCGGCGCGCTCCCGCTGCTGGCGGCACTGCACCAAGTGCTGTTCGGCGGCGTCGCGTTCGCGCTTGTGGGCTTCCAGCTCGCGGCGCAGCGCTTCCAGGGTGGCCCCGGCCGCGCTGCGGGCCTGCTGGGCGTCGTCCAGCCGCGCCTGGGCCAGCTCAGCCTCCTGGGCTTCTTCGCGGGTTTGGCTGGGCATGGCGAGCTGCGCCTTTAGCTCGGCCAGCTGCTCGACGCCTAGCTCCAGCTGGGCCTGATACTCGCTCTCCAGCCGCTGGCGGGCCTGCTGGTAGCGCTCGTTATGCTGCTGCTCGGTTTGCCACTGCTGCTCGCGGCGCTCGGCTTTCTCCTCCACCAGCGCGTCGATCAGTTCCTGGTTCTCTTGAGTCTGGCGGGCGAGGTTTTCCGAGAGTTCGCGCAGTCGGCCATCCAGGCGCGCCTGGCTTTCCTTCACTGCGTCCTGCATCACTTGCAGGTGTTGCTGCAGCTGGTCGCGCTGTTCGCGCCACTGGGGCAGCGCGTTGATGTCCCGCTCCAGGCCGGGCATGTCGGCCTCAGCGTACTGCTCGAAGCGGGTTTGCAGGTCGTTGAGGCGGTGCTGGGCGTGCTGCAGCTGGCTTGCCACTTCGCTGTGCTGGTCGTTGAGCGCATCCCGCCGTTCGCCGTAGGCCTGCTCTTCGGCCTGAAACTCCCGCTGGTGGCGGTTGAGTTCGCCTTCCAGGTCGGCGACCTGCCGCTGGGCCTGTTCGCGGTCGGCGGCCAGCTGGGGTTTGAGTTGCCACAGGGTGGTATCAAGCTCGGCCAGTTCACGGTCGATGCCGGAGAGTTTGGCCAACGCGGCCTGCAGCGGCTCCAGGCGCATGGATTGGCGCATCTGGTGAATCCACTCACGGGCCTTGGCACTACGAATGCGAGTAACCGGCAGCTCGACGCCGTCCTCTTCGAAAATCGCCGCCAGCATGGTCTTGAGGGTGTCCATCTTGCCCTCTTTGGCATGCACCGCCGAGACCAGCTTTTCGATATGGCGAATGCGCCGCTCGGGGTTGACCAGGCTGAACTGGGCGGCGATCTGGCGCAGCTTCAGGCCATCGCGGCTGTTGCCGTGGAGCTGGGTAAAGTCGTTCTGGATCACCGAGCGGAACTCGGAAGTGGCGCCCAGCTTGGGCGACACTGGCGTGCCACTGCGGCGCAGCCCGCTGGCCCACTGGGTGTAGTCCAGCGCCAGCGGTCCCTGCTCGGTCTCTACCAGGTAGTCTTCCGGGCGGTAAGGCGCGCCGACGAAGCGATACTCCACGCCGCCTTCCTGCTTGCGGGTCAGCACCGCCTGGCACACGTTGCCTGCTTCGCGGCGGTATTCGTATACCAGGTAGCTGTTGCGGTTGGGTAGGTAGAACGCGTCGAACTTCATACGCGTTTTGGGCACTACCTTGTTGGGTAATTCGCCGTAAAACACCGGCACCAGCCGCTGTAGCGTGGTTTTACCGGAGGCGTTGGTGCCGCAAATATTGGTGTGGCCGTCCACACTGAGTTCGACCACGCCGTTCAGGTGGCCGTGAATCATCACGATGCGTAGCAGATGCGCCATGCCGTGTCCTTGATCGTTTAACGTCCGAAAACGCTATCTTGCCAGACACCTCCAGCGCTTGTCTTACTCTTCTCGGTGAAGCGGCTGGAATGTGGTAGTACGATCAGCGGCGCATCAGCAATCCTTCAAAAAAGCTCACCGCGTTGGCTTCCAGCCCTTCCAGGTAGTAGCCGCCTTCCTGTACCACCAGGGTGGGCACGTTCAGCTCTGCTACCCGTCGGCCAAGTTCCGCAAACCCGGCGGTAGAGACGGCCACTTTGGCTTGAGGATCGCGCTCGTAAATATCGAATCCTAGCGCCAGCACCAGCGCGTCGGGCTCAAATAGACGGATGGCCTGGCAAGCGTCCGCCAAGCGCTCGAAGAACACCGCTTCTTTTGATCCGTGCGGCATGGGCAGGTTGAGGTTGTAACCCAGCCCGGCGCCTTCCCCGCGCTCCTCCTCGAAGCCGGAGACCCCCGGGTAGAAGTTGGTGGTATCGCCATGGATGGAGATATAGAGCACATCGTCGCGCTGGTAGAAAATGTTTTGAATGCCCTGGCCGTGGTGCATGTCCGGGTCGAGCACGACGATGCGTGGAAACCGCGAGGTAAGATGTTGTGCCGCAATGGCGGCGTTATTGAGGAAGCAGAAACCACCCGCGGAATCGATGCTCGCGTGGTGACCCGGCGGGCGAGACAAGGCATAGGCGAAAGGCTCTCCGGCCAGTAACGCCTTGGCACCCGCTACGGCACTTTGCGCCGACCAGTACGCCGAGTGCCAGGTGTGCTGCCCCACCGGCGCGCTGCCATCGGCCAGGTAGCGCGCCGCTTCGGCCAGAATGCCGCGCAGTGCGTTGGGCGAACGCACGAAGATATTGGAGGTCACCTCCTCCCCCCAATCCTCGCCCACCGCCTGCCAGCGCCGATGGGCGCTTTCCAGAAAACGCAGATAGGGCAGCGAGTGCACGGCCCTGATCGGCCCCACGCCGTGATCCGCAGGGCTCCGAATATCAAAGCCCAGCCGCTTGGCAGCGGCCAGCAAGTGTATGGCGCGTTCGGGCACTTCTTGAGGCGTGCGCATTTTGCCCCGGGAGAAGTAGGTCTGTGGATGATGAAGCGCCTGATCCGCGTGAAAGAACGTCTTCATGGTAAGGGGGCTCCGCTGTCGCTCACCCCTTTCACCACGAAATCGCGGGCGACGCCGATGTGGTAATCGATGGCATCGCGGCACGTGGCCGCCTGGCCACTGGCTAGGGCATCCAGCAGCTTGAAATGACTGGTGGCGATGGTGTCGGGGGCTTCGTGGGTCTTGGTGATGAGCGTGATACAGAGCCGCAGCTCGTGGGTCAGGTTATCGAAAGCGCGCAGCAGCCGCTCGTTGCCTGCGTAGTGCAACATGAGGCGGTGAAACTGCAGGTCTTCCTCGATACGGCGCGTCCCGTCGTTACTGGCGGCCGCCTCGCACAACACCTCTACTTGTTGCTTCAATGCGCGCTCAGCCTCGCCGCTGTAACGCTCGGCCAAACGCTGGATGGCGTGTCGCTCCAAGCACAGCCTCAGATCGAAGACATCTTCAAGTTCAACGGCATTCAACGCCCGGACGAAAAACCCCCGCCGTGGTTTCGAGATCAGCAGGCCGCGACTCTCCAGCAAACGTGCTGCTTCACGCACAGGCGCACGACTCACGCCCAGGTCCTTGGAAAGCTGGACTTCTGACAGGCGCTCGCCGGGTAAAAAGTGCTGCTGAATAATCGCTTGCGTTAAGTAATCGGCCACCTGCTCGACAAGGTTATGCTGCTGAATGTAGGTATTGGGTGCTGCTAGCGGAGGGGCCATAAAGTGCACTCTCGATCATTCATATACTGCTCAGTATGACAAAAAAGGGCTCTTTGTCGACGGCCGATTGACGACTGTCGACAGTTTAACCAAGCACTGCTATGGTCAAAGAGGACCTCCAACAAACATCACAATCGGTCTCTACCGTCACGCCTCGCTCGCCTAACGACGACGTAAACACATTACGTGCTAATAACCTAGGAGCAGGAAACATGAAGACACCACTGGCTTTGGCCATCACCGCTGCAGCGCTTGCCCTTTCCACCGCCGCCACGGCACAAGAGCCTCAATCGGGCGGCACCATCGATACGATCATTCAGCCTGAACCGCCGGGCTTGGTGCTGGGCATGATTCAAAACGCCCCTACCCGCACCGTCGCGGGCAATATCTATGAGGGGCTACTGCGTTACACCACGGATTTAGAACCCATGCCGCAGTTGGCCGAGTCGTGGGAGGTCAGTGACGATGGGCGCACTTACACGTTTCATCTTCGGGAAGACGTGACCTGGCACGACGGTGAACCCTTCACCGCCGATGACGTAGTGTTCTCCGCCGATGTTTTCCACCGTGAGTTGAATCCCAGCGCGCGGGCCGTGTTACAGCATGTGGAAAGCATCGAGGCCACCGACGACCACACGGTGGTGTTTACCCTGACCGAGCCCTTCGGCCCCTTCCTGATCTCGTTCGAGGCGGGCACCTTCACCATGGTGCCCAGGCACTTGTACGAAGGCACCGACTTCCGCAATAACGAGCACAATGACCACCCGATTGGCACGGGGCCGTTCAAGTTCGCCAACTGGGAGCGTGGCACGGTCATCGAGCTGGTCAGAAACGACGACTACTACGAAGAGGGCCTGCCTTACCTGGATGGGGTCAACTGGCACGTGATTCCCGATGGCGGCTCTCGGGCCGTGGCCTTCGAGAATGGCACCATCGATGTCCTGCCCAGCGGCACCGTGGAAAACTTCGATATTCCGCGCCTTTCGGCTATGGATAACGTCTGCATGACCGAACAGGGCCATGAGTATTTCAGCCCCTTTGCCATGTTGTGGATGAACAACCGGGAAGGCCCCACCGCCGACAAGCGCTTCCGCCAGGCCGTGATGTACGCCATGGACCGCGAATTTGCCCGCGACGTGCTCTGGAATGGGCTGGGCAATGTACCGCTGTCGGCCTTTGGTTCGAATGCCAGCTTCCAGTATGACGGCCTGGAGCCCTACGACCACAACCCCGAGCGCGCTCGGGAGCTGCTGGCAGAAATGGAGTACGACGGCGAAGAGATCACCATTCTACCGCTGCCTTACGGCGAGACCTGGACTCGCTGGGCAGAAGCCGTGCAGCAGAACCTGCGTGAAGTAGGCATCAACGTCCGCACCCAGGCCACCGACGTGGGCGGCTGGAACCAGCGCCTGGGTGACTGGGATTACGACCTGGCCTTTACCTATCTTTTCCAGTACGGCGACCCTGCGCTGGGCATTTCACGTACCTACCTGTCTGACAACATCGCCAAGGGCTCCCCCTGGAATAACGTTCAGGGTTATGAGAACGAGCGGGTAGATGAGCTGTTCAATGCCGCTGCCACGGCGTTTCCTGATGAGGAGCGCGAAGCCCTCTACCGTGAAGTGCAGGAAATTCTGCATGAGGATGTCCCGGTTGGCTGGCTGATGGAGCTTGGCTTCCCCACCCTTTATCGCTGTGATGTTCAGGACCTGGTGACCTCAGGGGTCGGCGTGAACGATGGCTTCAAGGATGCCTGGCTGGACCGCTAGGTAGGTGCCACCCGGGCCGCCATGGCGACCCGGGTGTTTCAGCTATGTCAGGAATATGCTCATGTTATATGCCCGCTTGATCGTCATGCGGCTGTTCAAAGCCGTGATCGTCCTGTTTTTGATCGTGATCTTCAACTTCTTCCTGATTCAGATGGCCCCCGGCGACCCGGCGGCCATTCTGGCCGGGGAAGCCGGTGCCGCCGACCAGGAGTTTCTCGACCAGCTGCGCGTGCGCTTCGGCCTCGACCAGCCTATCTACGTGCAGCTATGGCGCTACGTCTCTGGCATTGCCATGCTGGATTTTGGCTACTCCTACCGGCTGGGCACTCCCGTCTTCGACCTGATCATGGCGCGCTTGCCCGCCACGCTGCTGCTCACCGGCACCGCCTTTGTGCTCTCGCTGGTACTGGGCATCATTGCCGGTTCCATGGCGGCGGCCAGAGCCAAGAAACCGTCGGGCTCGCTGATCATGGCGCTGGCGCTGGTGTTTTACGCGACGCCGCTGTTCTGGGTGGCGCTAATGTCCGTGGTGGTGTTCTCGGTGTACCTGGGCTGGCTGCCTGCCTATGGGTTGTACACCGTGGGCGCTGGCCATACCGGGCTGGCCCTGGCGCTGGACGTGGCGAAACATCTGGTGCTGCCTGCCACGACCCTAGCGCTCTTTTTCATGGCGATTTATACCCGCATGACGCGCACCTCCATGCTGGATGCCGCTCAGCAGGACTATGTCAAAACGGCCCGGGCAAGGGGCTCAAGCCGGGCGTCATCCAGCGCCGCCATGTGCTCAGGAATGCGCTGCTGCCGATCATCACGCTGGCGGGCCTGCAGGCCGGGCAAATGGTGGGCGGCGCGATCCTCACCGAAACCGTGTTCGCCTGGCCCGGCATCGGCAGGCTGATGTTCGAAGCGCTGCAACAGCGTGACTACAACCTCTTGCTGGGTATTTTCTTCTTCTCTGCGGCGCTGGTGATCGTGTTCAACATTCTCACCGATCTGGTGTATCGCCTGGCAGACCCACGCATCAAGGGGGCCTCATGAGCTTTTTTGCACGTTTCGCCCAGAACCGCGGGGCGCTGGTGGGGCTGGTCATCCTGCTGGTGATCATCGCCATGGCCCTTCTTGCCCCGCTGCTGTTTCCCGAATCGCCCTGGCGCATGGTGCAGCGCCCCTTCCTGCCGCCGTTCTCGCAAGAGGGGTTCCCCCTGGGCACCGACACCATGGGCCGCAATGTGGCGGCAGGCCTGATGCATGGCGCCTGGGTATCGCTGCTGATTGGCCTGGTGTCCACCAGCGTGGCGCTGCTGATTGGCGTGCCGCTGGGGGCCATTGCCGGGTATTACGGAGGCTGGATCGATGACGTGCTGATGCGCATCACTGAGTTTTTCCAGACCATCCCCAACTTTGCCCTGGCCATCGTGCTGGTGGCCATCATGCAGCCCAGCGTGACCTCCATCGTGCTGGCCATTGCCCTGGTGAGCTGGCCGCCCGTGGCCCGCCTGGTGCGGGCGGAGTTCATGTCGCTGCGCCACCGGGAGTACGTCGAGGCCGCTCGGCTGGTCGGCCAGTCCAATACCACCATCATCCTGCGTCAGATCCTGCCCAATACGCTCTCGCCCATCATCGTGCTGGCCTCGCTCATGGTGGCCACGGCGATTCTGCTGGAGTCGTCGCTCTCGTTTCTGGGGCTGGGCGACCCGAACGTCATGTCCTGGGGCTACATGATCGGTGCCGCGCGTACCGTGATTCGCCAGGCATGGTGGCTGAGCTTCTTCCCTGGCGTGGCCATTCTGCTGACCGTTCTGGCACTCAACCTGGTCGGTGAAGGGCTGGACGATGCGCTGAACCCCAAACTTTCCCGTGAGCGTTAGGAGCCTGCCATGAACGATGTCGTGCAACCCGCTGGCCAGGACGATGCGCCCGCCGTACTACAGATCGAAGGCTTGAGCGTGGCGCTGCCCAAGGGCGCAGACCGGCCGCTGGCGGTGGAGAATGTCAGCTATAGCGTCAACCGTGGCGAGATCATGTGCGTGGTCGGGGAGTCCGGGTCGGGCAAGTCCATGGCCGCCAACACGGTCATGGGCCTGCTGCCCAAGGGCGTTCGCCCCGTGCAGGGCAGCGTCACGTTCGAAGGCCAGAACCTGCTGGCCCTGAGCGAAAAGCAGCACCGAACGCTGCGCGGCCTGAAGATCGGCATGATCTTCCAGGAGCCAATGACAGCGCTGAACCCCTTGATGCGCGTGGGCGCACAGATTGCCGAAGTGTTCGAGGCCCATGGCCAGCTCAGCCCCCGGCAGCGCCAGGCGCGGGCGCTGGAACTGCTGGTGGAAGTGGGTATCCCGCAGCCAGAGAAGGCCATCAGCGCCTACCCCTTCGAGCTTTCCGGCGGGCAGCGGCAGCGGGTGATGATTGCCATGGCGCTGGCGCTAGAACCGGTGCTGCTGATTGCCGATGAGCCCACCACGGCGCTGGATGTCACCACCCAGGCGCAAATACTGGCGCTGATTCGCGACCTGCAGCAGCGGCGCGGCATGGCCGTGATGTTCATCACCCACGACTTTGGCGTGGTGGCCGAGATTGCCAGCCGCGTTTGCGTGATGCGCCACGGCAAGATCGTCGAGCTGGGCGACGCCCGCTCGGTGCTGAAAAACCCCCAAGACGCCTACACCCAGGCGCTGATTGCGGCCATTCCCAGCAATGCGGTGCCGCCCCACCGCGACATCGGCCAGGTCGCGCCGCTGCTGGAAATCAAACGGCTGCAAAAAGTGTTCCGCTCGCGAGGCGGCTGGTTCAAGCCTGCCCGCGAGGTGCATGCGCTGAATGACGTATCGCTCACGCTCGCCCGGGGGGAAACCGTGGGCATCGTGGGGGAGTCCGGCTCGGGGAAATCGACTCTGGGCCGCTGCGTGGTGCGCCTGGAGCATCCGGATAGCGGCGAGCTGCTGTTGGACGGCGTCAACCTCTCGCAGCTAAAAGGCGACGCGCTGCGCCGCGAACGCCACCGGGTGCAGATGATCTTCCAAGACCCCTACGCCTCGCTCAATCCGCGCACCAAGGTGGGCATGGCGATTGCCCAGGGGCCGATTGCCAACGGCACGCCAAAGGCCGCAGCGCTGAAACAGGCAGGCGAGCTGCTCGACATGGTGGGACTGGGCGCCAGCGCCGTGGAGCGCTATCCCCACGAATTCTCCGGTGGCCAACGTCAGCGAATCGGTATTGCCAGAGCACTGGCGCTCAACCCGGAACTGATTGTTGCCGATGAGGCCGCCTCCGCGCTGGATGTCTCCATTCAAGCACAGGTTCTGGAGCTATTGGAGGAGCTGAAACAGCGCCTATCTCTTTCGCTGCTGTTTATCACTCACGATCTTCGCGTTGCTGCCCATATCTGTGACCGCATCGTGGTCATGCAGCACGGCCGCATTGTCGAGCAAGGTAGCGCCGAGCAGATTTTTCTCGCCCCGCGTGAAGCCTATACCCAAGCACTGCTCAAGGCCATTCCAGGCCGAGAAGCGCCAGTGGCGGCGACAGCGTGAGTTATCGAATGGACAAGCTAGGCGAAGGAACACACATGCAAATAACCCTAGAAACGCTGCGCGCCATCGTCGGCGCGCCTCATGTATTGATCGGCGACGATGTGAGCAGTCGGCGTGTGGACTGGATGACGGGCGCGCCCTGCCAGGCAGGCGCGATAGTCCGCCCAGCGAATACCGAGCAGCTTGCGGCGGTGATGCGTGCCTGCTACGAGTTACGGCAGCCGGTCGTCACCCACGGCGGCTTAACGGGCTTGGTACACGGCGCGGAGGCGAGCCCCGATGAGCTAGTGATCTCGCTTGAACGCATGACCGCCATTGAAGAAATAGACCGCGTGGGCGGTACGCTCACCGTACAAGCGGGGGCACCGCTGCAGCGTGTTCAGGAAGCCGCCAGAGAGGTGGGTCTGCAGTTCCCGTTGGATTTAGGCGCGCGGGGCAGTTGCACCATTGGCGGCAATATCGCCACCAACGCTGGGGGCGTGCGGGTGATTCGTTACGGCATGATGCGCCAACAGGTGCTGGGGCTAGAGGCCGTGATGGCCGACGGCCGGGTGGTCAGCTCCATGAACCGGATGCTGAAGAACAACGCCGGGTTCGATTTAAAGCAGCTCTTCATCGGCAGCGAAGGCACGCTGGGTATCGTTACCCGCGCCGTGCTGCGCTTGCAGCCCCCGACGCCTTTTGAACAAACCGCCATGGTGGCCTGCCCCTCCTTCGACGCATTGACGGGGCTGCTCAGCCAGATGGGGAAAGCGCTGGGCGGCAGCTTGGGTGCTTTCGAAGTCATGTGGCAGAATCACTACCGCTTGCTGACGGAAACGCTTGGCCGCCACATGGCGCCGATTGCTCCTGAGCACCCTTTCTATGTGATCACCGAATCGCTAGGCAGCGATGCCGAGCGTAACGCTACCCAGTTCAGTGAAGCCCTGGAAAGCGCGCTAGAGAGCGGGCTGATCGTCGATGCTGTCTTGGCGCAGTCGAGCACCCAGCGCGACGGCCTATGGGCGATACGCGAGGATATCGAAGGCCTGGTCAAAGGCCTTGCCCCCGTATTGACCTTCGATATCAGCCTGCCGATTGCCGAGATGCAGCGCTATACCGATGCGCTGGAAGCGCAGTTAACCAAGCGCTGGCCTGACGCTCGGCTGGTAGTGTTTGGCCACTTAGGCGATGGCAACCTGCATATTTCCGTGAGTACAGGAAGTGCCGAGCTGTCGGTTCGCCGCGAAGTAGAAGCCATGGTTTATCAACCACTGGCCGCACTGGGCGGCTCGATCTCTGCCGAGCACGGTATCGGCCTGGAGAAGCGCCCCTGGCTAAGCACCTGCCGCTCTAGCGCGGAAATCGAACTGATGCAGACGCTAAAGCACGCGCTTGACCCACACCGACTACTGAATCGCGGTAAGATTTTAAGCTAACCACTTTTATATTTAGGATTCGCCCATGTCCTCGCATACAACGCCCCGCTACCCCGCGCACCTTACAGGCGAAGGCCCCCACAACCCTTTCCCGGGTATCAAAGTATTGGAGCGGAAACTGGGCCGGGAGCTTCCCCATCGGCTGGGCTCTAACGAGGGATTAGACATGCCGCACCGTGCCCTGCGGGAGCACTTTGGCGACGCGGTGGCACAGCACGTGTACTGCTATGGCGATGCAGAGGCCTTGGGAGTGCGCCAGCGCTTGAGCGCGCAGCAGAACATTCCGCTGGAGCATCTGCTGGTGGATGCCGGTGCCGATAGTCTGATCGCCCTGGCGCTGCGCACTACCTGCACGGCGGGCGATGCGGTGGTGAGCACCGCAGGCACCTACCCTACCTTCGGTTACTTCGCCCAGGGCCAGGGCTGCCACTTGATCGAGCCCAGCTACCATGAAGCCCCCGGCGTGCTCGCCCCGGATTTAGAAGCGCTGGCAGCCGCCGCCCATCAAGAAGAGGCGCGGTTGGTGTACCTGGCGAACCCCGACAATCCTAGCGGTCACCTGCATAGCGATACCGCGATTCTCAAGCTGCGCGAGGCGCTGCCGGAGGCGTGCTGGCTGCTGCTAGACGAGGCCTACGGCGATTTTCGTGACGACGCGGGCAGCGAGTTTCTCGGCAAAGCGCTGCCGGGGGTGATTCGCCTGCGTACGCTCTCCAAAGCCCACGGCCTTGCCGGGATGCGTATTGGCTACGCGATTGCCGAGGCTGACGTGCTGGCGATGATGATGAAAGTGCGTATTCACTACGCGGTGTCGTCGTTCACCCAGGCCGCGGCTGAAGTCGTGCTCGATCACCCCGACGAAGTACGCCAGCACATTGAAGCAGTGAAAGCCCGCCGCGAGCAGTTGGCGCTGCACTTTATTGGTTTGGGGGCCGACGTGCTGCCCAGCGCGACGAACTTCGTCGGCATTCGGCTACCCAGCGCGGAGTTGGCGGCAGCGGTGCATCAGGAGCTGTTGGCCGAGGGCGTGCTGGTAGCCCGCCTCGCCCACCCGGAATTGGCCAACGTGATCCGGATTACAGCGGTCGAGGACGCGTTAGCGCCCGGCAGATTGGCCGCGCTGGAAAAAGCGCTTCAGCAGCACGGCTAGCATCGCCTGCCCCGGAGCAAAGCCGGGGCGACTTCAAAGCAATCAGCCCGTTATGCCGGGGTTAGCCAGTGCCGGTAGGCGTCTAGTTCGCCGCGCACTGCTTGGCGATAAAGATGCTGCAGCTGGGCCGTTACGCTATTCGCCGCCACCGGCTCGCTAAGGGGCGGCGCCCCGGCGCGAGTGCCGATTCTGCGCCCATCCAGCTCTCTTAGCGGCAGAATTTCGGCGGCGGTGCCGGTCAAAAATGCCTCATCGGCGGTGTAAAGCTCATCGCGGGTAATGCGCCGTTCTTTGACTTCGATGCCCAACACATCCCGGGCCAGTTGAATGACGCTATCTCGGGTGATGCCCTGCAGGCAGGAGGTCACTTCCGGGGTGTGTAGCACGCCATCGCGCAGTAAAAAGACGTTCGCCGCCGAGGCCTCGGCCACATAGCCTTCGGGGTCGAGCATGATGGTTTCATCAAAACCCGCTTTGACTGCCGTGTTGAGCGCCAGCATCGAATTCACGTAGTGGCCGCTGGTTTTAGCGCGGCACAGGCTGATGTTGACGTGGTGACGCGCCCAAGAGGACGTCAAGGCGCGCAGCCCGTGGGACGCTGCATGAGGGGAAAGGTAGGGCCCTAGATCCCAGGCGGCAATCATCACATGGGTGGTCAGCCCTTGGGCACGCAGCCCTAGGCCTTCCGCGCCGAGAAACACGGTGGGCTTTAAATAGGCGCTGCTTAACCCATTTTTAGTCAGGCTCTCACGCTGGGCATCGATCAGCTCGGCTTCGCTAAACGGCAGCGGGATATCCAGCGCGTGGGCGCTTTCCACTAGCCTTCGCGTGTGCTCCGCTACCCGAAACAGCTGCGGGCCTTGCGCTCCTGCATAGGCGCGCACCCCCTCAAAGCAGCCCATGCCGTAGTGCAGCGTATGGGTGAACACATGCACTTTGGCGTTTCGCCAAGCGAGCCATTGGCCATCCTGCCAAATCCAGCCGTCACGATCATAGAGTGGTGTCATCGGGTTGTTTGCTCCCACTGTTGGTGCCAGCCATCAATTAACGCCTGTTGGTGTGGCTGCAGCGATTGATAGCCCCAGGCGGCAATTTCTTCGTTTTGCGGATCGAATACAGAAATCTGGCTACCCGCAAGGGTTTGGATTACCGCATGGCCGCAGAGCGGCACGTAGCCTTCGGAGTAGCCGCCTTCATGTACCACCACCAGCTTGCCGCTGCAGCAGCGCTCTGCCACGGCCTTTACTTGAGCGGTCATGGTGGCGAAGGCCTGGCTGTTGAGCAGCATCTTGCCTAGCGGGTCTTTAGCGCAGGCATCATAGCCACAGGCCACCACGATTAGGTCGGGGGCGAACGCTTCCAGCGCGGGCAGCACCAGCGTTTCCATGGCATACGCGTAGGCCCCTAGGCCACAGCCAGGAGGCAGCGGCAGATTCAGGTTGGCGCCTAACCCGGCCCCTTCGCCCTGCTCATCGAAACCACCCGTGTCCAGCGGGTAGTTGGCCGCTTGATGTATGGAAATGGTGAAGACATCGGGGTCATGATAGAACGCCGCCTGCTGGCCGTTGCCGTGGTGAACGTCCCAATCGAGTATCGCGACCCGGTTAGCTTGGCCAAGGGCACGGGCACGCATCACCGCCACGGGAATATTGCCCAACAGGCAGAACCCTCGACCCTGGTCGGCTTCGGCGTGGTGGCCTGGCGGGCGACATAGCGCATAGGCGTTAGCCACCTCGCCCAGCGCCACGGCCTCCACAGCGGCAATGGCTAACCCTGCGGACTGAGTGGCGGCCGCCCAGCTGCCCGGCATGTAAGGCGCGCAGTCGCCGCCGTTGCCGCCCTGCGCTTTGTCCCCTGCCTGCAGTTCATCCAGGTAGCGCGGGGTATGAAAACGCTTAAGGTCGGCCAGCGTGGCAGCGGGGGGCTTGACCACGTGCAGCTCGTCGATCAGCCCGCTGACTTCCAGGATATTTTTCAACCGCCGTTTACTCTCGGGGCTTTCCGAGGCGGCTTGGGGCTGCAGAAATTCGCCCGGCGCAGAGAATACGCCGATGGCACCCTGATCGTGCCAAAAGCAGCGCTCGTGCCAATAGAAACCGGTGCTGCTCATACGTTAAACCCCTGCATAAAGGCCGCCAGGTTGGCGCTTAAATGCTCGGTGGGGTAGCCACCCTCCTGCACGATGACCATGGGTAGCGCGAGCGCTCGCAGGCGTTTTCCCACCTCGATGAACGCCTCGGTTTCCACGTTGAGGCCCGCGAGCGGGTCCTCTTTATGGGCATCGAGTCCGAGTGCCACCACGACGGCATCCGGTTCAAAGCGCTGCAGGTGGTCGATCAGGATCGCCAGGGCATCCAAATAGACCTCGCCATCGCTGCCCACCGGCAGAGGGAGATTGACGTTGGCCCCTACACCTTCATCGCTGCCCTCTTCGTCCGCGCCGCCCCAGAAAAAGGGATAAAAATCACTCGGGTCAGCGTGCAGCGAGCCTGTCCATACGTCGCCCCTGGCGTAGAAAATATCCTGGGTGCCGTTACCGTGGTGCAGGTCCACATCGATGATCGCCACCTTGGCAAAACGTTCGCGCAGCACGGTGGAGGCCAGTGCGGAGTTGTTCAGCAGGCAAAAGCCGCCGGCACGCTCTGGCCCGGCGTGATGGCCCGGCGGGCGGCACAGCGCGTAGGTAACTTCCTCCCCTCCCAGCACGGCGTCTGCTGCCGCCTCGGCGGTGGCGGCCGAGGCCAGCGCGCCTTGAAAACTGGTCGCACTGAGCGGGCAGGCCATATCGTGCAGGTGCCAGCCCGCTTGCCCAATCGGGTGGCGGGGGTAGTGGTGGCCGCCGCCGCAGGGGTGAATGTTGGGCGCCACGAACTCTGCAGCATTGGGAAGCGCCTGCCAGCGGGTATAGATGGTCTCTAGAAATGTTAAATAGCGCGGCGTGTGAATCTGCTCCAGGCGCTTACGCAGCCTGGGAGAGTCCACTTCCTCCGGGGCAGTGAGCACTAAGCCCGCCTTTGCTAATCCCTGCGTTAGCAGCTCAGCGCGCACCGGGCCTTCTGGCGAGGCGGCGGGCTGGCCGCGTAGCAGAAACGTGGGGGGCGCATGCAACGCTTGGTCTGAGTGGTAAAAACACTTCATGAGTCGCAGTCCTTAGCTGGTCACAGCAGTGACGGTATCCAGGTAGAGAACGCCGGGAAGGCCGCCAGCAGCACAATCACCACCAAGAACGAGACGTAAAACGGCAGCGACGCCACGATGGCCCGTTCATAGGGCACCTCGGCTATTCGCGCGGCGGTCATTAGCGTCATCCCCACCGGCGGTGTGACGTTAGAGATATTGAGCACCACAATCATCAGAATAGCGAAGTGAAGCGGATCAAAGCCAAGCTGAATCATCGCGGGCACCAGCACCGGCGCGATAACAACCAGCGCGGGCAGTACGTCCATCACCGTTCCCACCACTAGCAGCAGCAGGCAGACCAGCATTAGCTGCACAAAGGCCGCGTCGCTAAAGGTGGTGATGATGCTGGCTGCATCCCGAGCGATGCCTGAACGGGTCACAAACCAGCCTAGCACCGCCGAGGTGGCCAGTAGGAAAAACACCACCCCGGAAAAGCGCACCGTCGTGACGAGCGCATCCCATATTTTTCGCCAGGTCAGGTTCCGGTAGAACACCACGCCGATCACGATGGCGTACACCGCCGCAAACCCCGACGCTTCGGTGATGGTGGTTAGGCCTGAGAGAATGCCGCCTAGAATAATCATCGGCACCACCAGCGCGGGCAGCGCCAGCACAAACGACATGATCGCCATCTTAAACGGCGTGGGTGCTTGTTTTGGGTAGTTGCGCTTCCAGGCTAAAAAGAAGCTGACACCCAACAATGCTGCGGCCATCAGCAAGCCAGGAATAATGCCACCGGCAAACAGGTCGATGACCGAAATATCCCGCAACAGCGTGGCGTAAACCACCATCACCACGCTGGGGGGAATAATCGGCCCAATGATCGAAGAGCACGCGGTCACCGCTGCGGCATACTCCGCATCGTAGCCCTGCTTTTTCATCTCGGGGATCATGATTTTGCCGATGGCCACCGTATCGGTCACCGCTGCCCCCGTTAGGCCCGCAAAAAACACCGACACCGAGATATTCACATGGGAGAGCGAGCCCCGTACCCGGCCAAACAGCGCATTGTTGAAGGCGATCAGTTTGTGGGTCAGCCCACCCTGATTCATTAGCTCTGCGGTGAAAATAAAGTAGGGCACGGCAATCAGCAGAAAGCCGGAGACGCCGGAGAACATGCGGTCGGCGATGATGCCGAGCATCCGTTCACCGCCAATCGCAAACCCGCCCGCCAACCCAGACATCGCCATCACAACCGCCACCGGCGCGCCAATAAACAGCAGTACAACAAACGCAATAATCGCAGGCGTCATGAGCGGTACTCCCCATCAGCGGTGTCGATAAGCTCGCCAATCACGTCCTGCTCATCAATAAAATGTTCCAGCAGTGCAAACCCATGTACCAAGTGCAGCAGCATTATCACACCGCTTATTGGCACCACAATGGCGGTGACCTTGCTGGGAATGCGGATTTGGTCGGACACCATGTACACCTGGGTGGCGCTGGTAAAGTAGTCCCAGCCGTACCAGGTGAGTATGAGCGCAAATAGGCCAATAACGCCCAAACTCAGCCCGGCGGCCACCTGTACCATCACTTTAGGCAGGCTGCGCACCAGCAGCGTCATGGCGACGTGTTCGCCGTAGCGCAGTGAAATCGTCATGGAAAGAAAACCAATCCAGGGCAAAAACAGCCGCGCCAGCGAGTAGGTCCAGCTCAGCGTGCTGCCCGTGATCAGTTTGTATAAAAATGCGGTAAAAGAGATGCCTAGCATCGCCAAAATACAGCCCACACACACCACGATAGCGGCCTGATTCACCAGGTCGCTTAAGCGGCGCAAAGGAGTTAAAACGCCCATGGCTTTTTCCTCACGCTGGGGCGCATGACCCCAGCGTTGATCAATCGCTTACCGTTATTGTCCGTAAATCCGCAGGTCATCTTCCGCTAGCTGCTGGCCCACGCGCTCCACTTCATCCAACAGGCCCTGCACCCGCGCCTCGTCCATCCCGAAGTCATTCACGATCCACGCCTGCCAAGCGGGGCGGGCCACTTCGGCCATGCGCTCACGTTCGGCATCGGGCATCAGGTAGCAGGCTTCAAAGCGTTCGCAGGATTCGACCCAGCTTGCGGTGGCTAACGCGCCCGACATGCCATGGCTGAGCTGAATGGCCTCACGCGCCGAGCTAATCACCGCCTGCTGATGGGTTTCCGGCAGCGATTGGTACCAGGACTCGCTCACCACCCAAGGGGCGCTGTTATACACATGCCCGGTGAGCGTGGTGTAGTCGGTGACTGCATCGAAGTTGAAGGTGGTGTTGAGCACCGGCGCATTGAACTGCCCATCGGCAAGGCCGGTTTCCAATGCGGTGATTAGCTCGCCCCAAGGTAACGGCGTGGCGGAAGCGCCTAGCGAGCGCATGATTGCCACGTGGGCGGGGTTCTCTTCGGTACGGATATTGAGGCCTTCTAAATCCTCGACGGTCTCGATTAAGCGCACGTTGTTAGTGAAGGCGACGAAGCCACCGCCATCGTCGAAGGTGCCCAAATAACGCATATCAGCAGCTTCGACGGTGCCGGACATAAAGTCGGCGAACCATTCACTATCAAAGAAACTCCACGCCTGACGCCAGTTGGTAAACAGGAACGGCGCCGTGACTACCTGATAGTCTTCGTAGAAGGAGGACATCGCCCCGGCTGACATAATCGTTGATTGCAGCGTGCGCCCGCCCTGCACTTCAGAGCCGTTTTCTACCTCAGAGCCTAGCTGGCCGCCGCCGAAGATCGTGACCTCAAGGTCCCCGTCGGTTCGCGCTTCCACCAGGTTCTTAAAGTGCACCAGCGCCGGATAGATTTCGTTATTGCTCATATCCTCAGGCAACTGCGTAGCGATCACCATTTCATAGGATTGCGCCTGGGCATTGGCGCTGGCGATAGCCAGCGGGAGCGCCGCCAGAGCGGCGATAAGCAAGGATTGATTAGCTTTCATAACATGCCTCGTTTTGGTTATTGGTCGGTCTTCGTTATGAGTGGCGTTGCTACCCATCGGGTAGCGATGTTGTTAATACGATTGTTATTTAAAAATCATGGCTATTCGGGTAGCGACTCCCATACTTCTATCGCAGCGGCTAAATCTTCCAGCGAAGCGCCTACCGATTTGAAGAGCGTGATGGCCTCCGGTGCAGAGCGCCCCGACTTAGTCCCTGCTAACACTTCAGCAAGCTCCGCTTGAATCTGGTCGAACTGGAACTCGCCCTCTTCAATGGCTTGCAGAATGTCGCCCGCTTCGCCTTTGGCACCGGCGTAGGTGTCCACAAATACCTCAGAGCGGCGCAGACACAGCGCATCGGTTTCGCGCATTTGCGGTCGAAACGCGCCGATCAGATCCAGGTGAGTGCCGGGCGTCATCCACTCGCCTTTGATCAGCGGTTGGTTGGAGAGCGTTACGCAGCTAATGATGTCCGCTTCAGCCACGGCATCCGCCAGCTCGTCCACCACGTGGGTTTCAAAACGCTCGGCGTACTCGTCGGCAATCGCCGCCGCCTTACTGGAATTACGGCCCCAGATCAGCACCCGCTTGATGGGACGCACGCTGGCGTGGGCTTCGATCACCATGGGCGCCAACTTGCCTGTACCCACCACCAGCAGCGTTTCTGCGTTTTCATTGGCCAAGGCTTGGGCGGCCAGCGAAGAAGCCGCCGCGGTGCGACGCCGGGTCAGCTCACTGCCATCGATACACGCCAGCGGCTGGCCGTGCTTACCCTCGCTGAGCAAGTAAAGCCCAGAGATTGCCGGGATACCGTGGTCGGCGTTTTGCGGAAATACATTGACCATTTTGACGCCGATATAGCCCGCCGCTTCCCAGGCGGGCATTAGTAGCATCGTGGCTTCGCCATCTGGCCGGTGCATCGCATGGTGATGGCGGGGAGGCGACTCCACGCCGTTCACGAACGTTGCGTGTAGCCGCTTGATCAAGCCACCCCACGTCAGGTGGCGAGAAACCTCTTCGGCAGAAACAACCCGCATATCAGGCCTCCGGCAGCGCGGCTACCACCATAATCTCAACTTTCCACTCGGGCTTGGCGAGCTGGGCTTCCAGCGCGGCACGCACGGGCGGGCGACCGGGCACGACCCAGGCATCCCAAGCAGCGTTCATTTGATCGAACTCCGCCATGCTAGTGACCCAAATTTGCGCAGAAATCAGATGTTCTTTCGAGGTGCCCGCTTGAGCTAGCAGTTGATCGATACGCGCCAGCACCTGCTCAGTTTGGCCACGCATATCCGCCGTGGCATCAGGGGGAACCTGGCCAGCCAGATAAACGGTGCCGTTGTGAATCGCCACTTGGCTCATACGTGCATTGCTGTCTTGATAGGTAACGCCCATGGTGTTTTTCCTTGAAAGAGGTTGTGTTGATTTAAAAGGGATCATCAGAGATTAGTGCGCTCGCAGACAAATTACTTGCCCGACACTGCGGTAGATTTGCCCGCAAGTCATGCAGGCAAGAAAATCTTATCACTAGCGGTCAGATGAGGGTCTAGCGATCTGAAGAAGGGGAAAGCTCAAAATAACGCCGATAGGCGCGGGAAAAACTGCCCTGATCGCGAAAGCCGACCAGCATAGCGATATGCCCCAGACTGAGCGTGCTATGGCGAACCAGCGTGCGGGCGTGCTCTAAACGCCTGCGCTGGACATAGGCCAACGGCGTTACGCCAGTCAGCTCACGAAAGCAGCTGTGGAAGTGTCCTGGGCTCAAAGCACATAGGGAGGCTAACTGTTCAACGCGGATCTCATCGGCCAGATGCTGGTCCAGCCAGGCATCCAAACGGGCAAGGTCGAGGCGTTCGCTAATACAGTGTTGGCCCAACTGCCCAACCGCTGCGGGAGTGGCGTCATGCAGATACATGGTCAGCGCGCGCAGCAGCAGAATCGCGATTTCATTCTGCAGCCCAGGGCACTGTTCAAGCTGATTGGCCAGGGCGTGGGTAAGCTGGTTTAACGCGGGAGGCACGCTGAAAAAGCGCGGCTTATCGAACAGGCGCTCAATCTCGCTGCCTTTCTCAAGCGACGCCAACTGGGCAACGGGAATATCCAACACTAGGGTACGGTTGTTGCCATCGCCCTGGTATTCGTGATGGCGCGAGGAAGGAATCAGACAGCCACGGCGGGCGGTCACCCTTTCCCCCTGGCCTTCCATCGAAAGCTCCGTAACACCACAGGTAGCCAGTATAAGCTGATGGAAGTCGTGGGTATGGGCCACCTGTTCTTGGGCTAAGTTGCGGCTATGCAGCTCAAAAAGGGCCATGGAAGGTTACCGTCTTTCGTCGAATGCTATTTCAGCACTATAAAACGGCTAGGCAATAAAAAGCGAGGGAGCGGCCAACCGTGAGCTAACGCTCTGGCGGGTAGGTGTACGGGCATTGACTAAGCGCGCCGACTGTCATCCGCCAGTCATAGACTCGGGTTAGCGTGGCAATAAGCTGCCAAAAGAGTCCAAACAACATGCCACAGCGCCGACTCCCCTCTCTCCGCTCTCCTCTCAGTGACCCGGAAGTCGAGGCCCTAACCCAATTAGCCAACGGCAATGCCCTGCACCAGCAACGTGAAGCTGACCGTAATGCGCGGATGGCGTCAGCTTTGACGCTGTTTCACCCAGCAGCGTCAACGACCGAGACGCAGTTGAGCGGTTTGAAGATACTGATGATTTCGGATGTCTACTTCCCCCGCGTCAATGGCGTTTCTACCTCTATCGGTAGTTTTCGAGGGGCCCTTGAGCGTTTGGGCCACTCGGTTACGCTGATCTGCCCCGACTATCCAGTCGGCCAAGTGGATGAGCCGGGCGTGCTTCGCATCCACTCGCGCCAGGTACCCGGCGACCCGGAGGATCGCATGATGCGCTACCGGGACTTGATCGCCCTGGCACCACAGCTTGCCGACCAGGACTTCGATCTCATTCATGTCCATACGCCGTTTACCGCCCACTATGCCGGCGTGGCGCTGGGACGTCGGCTCGGACTGCCAGTGGTGGCCACCTATCACACCCTGTTTGAGGAGTATGTTCATCACTATATCCGCTGGCTTCCACGACGCTGGCTGCAACTTGCCGCGCGCAGACTTTCAGTGCACCAGTGCCAGCAGCTCGACGCCTTGGTGGCACCCTCTCAAGCAATGCAGAAAGCACTTATCCGCTACGGCGTGACCACGCCCTCCACGGTCATTCCCACCGGTTTGTCGCTGGAGTCGTTCTGCCACCCTCAAGGAGCCCAGGATGATAGCGACTTTCGATCCCACTACGACCTGCCTCAAGAAGCGCGACTGCTGCTCTATGTAGGTCGCGCCGCCTTTGAGAAGAACATCGACTTTCTGATCGATATGCTGCCCAAGGTATTAGCCGAACACCCCACCACCCGGCTGATTATTACCGGCGAAGGCCCGGCCCATGACTCGCTTGTTCGACGTGCCCAAGAAATTGGCGTGGCAGAATCGGTGCTGTTCCTCGGCTATCTCGACCGCAACGGCCCACTGCAGGCGGCCTATCGCGCCGCCGACGTTTTTGTATTTGCATCACGCACGGAAACCCAAGGGCTGGTTCTGCTGGAGGCAATGGCACTCGGCACGCCGGTGGTTTCCACCGCCGCGATGGGCACACTTGATGTGTTAAAAGAGGGCGAAGGCTGCCTAATCGCCGAAGATAACCATGACGACTTCGCCGCCAAGGTCAATCGCCTGCTAAGCGATAACACCCTGCGCCAACAGCTCGCCGCGCGCGGCCAGGCCTACGCCGCTAGCTGGCACGAGGATGCCAAAAGCGCCGAGCTTATAAGTCTTTATCAGAAACTTGCGGTAGAGCGTTTGGTTAATGCGAGAAAGTAAGCGTTAAAATTTGCGTGGACACATGCAGGCATTTAGGAAGGAAAAAACTCAAATTTCAGACACAAAAAAAGGCACCTAAGTGCCTGATTTTAAATATGGTGCCGGTAGCCAGACTCGAACTGGCACACCCGTAAAGGCGGCGGATTTTGAATCCGCTGCGTCTACCAATTCCGCCATACCGGCAATGGAGGCGAATTATACAGACACTATTCCTCGCGTCAATAAAAGCATGTGGTTATCAGCTAGATCCGTAAAAATTCATGCACCGGGCGACAGCCGTTTTTCAATCAGCCTTGAAAATAGGCTGGCCCCAATCGGCAGAATATCGTCGCCGAGTACGAAGGCTGGGTTATGCACCGGCATATTGCCGCTGTGACCCACCCAGCAGTATGCTCCAGGTACTACCTTGAGCATATCCGCGAAATCCTCACTACCCATCAATGGCTTGTTATCAGTGCTTACATTAGCCTCGCCGACGATTTCCCGGGCGGCGTCGGCGAGCAGCTCCGTCTGCATGGGGGCGTTATTCAACACGCTGAACACATCGCGAATCTCTATATTGATATCAACTTCATAGCTTGCCGCCATGCCAGCGACCAGCGTGCGCATACGCTCACGGGTTTGCTCGCGCACGCTGTCGGAAAAGGTTCTTACGGTGCCGGCAAGGGTGGCCGTCTGAGGAATAACATTATAGGCCGACCCAGAGTGCACCTGAGTGATCGAGAGCACTACGGGGTCGTGGGGGTTGATATTACGGCTGACGATGCTTTGCAGCGCCTGAATCAAAGCGCCACTGACTATCACAGGGTCGCGGGAGTAGTGTGGCATCGCCCCGTGGCTGCCGCGCCCAGTTACGGTGATATCAAAGAAATCGGCACCTGCCATGGCGGGGCCAGGGCACAGCGCGACTTCGCCTGGGCCATGCAAAGGTGAGTTGTGAAGCCCATAGATTTCATCGCAGGGGAAGCGCTCAAAAAGCCCTTCTGCAATCATGCGTCGAGCGCCCCCCAACCCCTCTTCCGCTGGCTGAAAAATTAGCACGACAGTGCCAGCGAAGTTACGGGTTTCGGCAAGATAGCGGGCGGTACCCAGCAGCATGGTGGTATGCCCGTCATGGCCACATCCGTGGAAGCGTCCAGGTGTTTGTGAGCTAAACGAGAGACCACTCTCTTCCTCCATGGGCAGTGCATCCATATCGGCGCGTAGCCCGATGCGCTTACCCTGGCCAAGGCGACCGTGGATCAAGCCAACCACCCCGGTGGTGGCGATCCCGGTGTGAATTTCATCGACGCCGTACTCTTTCAGCAGGCCCGCGACGATGGAAGAGGTTCGCTGCTCTTCAAAGCCAATTTCGGGGTGGGCGTGTAGATCATGGCGGATAGCGCGTAGCTCATCGCCGTACTCTTCTATGCGAGCAATCGTAGTCATCTTGTTCTCCGTTGGGGATGACAAATCATCATTCTTAGGGTGTCTCAACTGGGCTGAGCAATGGTTTGAGCGGTGCACCGGCGGCAAAATCCCAGCTACGTCCCGGTGCGGCTTCCATTAGTTGCCGTGTGTATTCAGCCTTGGGCTGGGCAAGCACCTGGGCCGCTGGACCATATTCGATTAGTCGGCCACGCTGCATCACCAGCACGTCGTCGCAAATTTGCGCGGCCACGCGCAGATCGTGGGTAATAAACAGCACGGCAATCCCCAGCCGAAGTTGGATCTCATTGAGCAGCTTGAGTACCTGGGCTTGCACCGAAACATCCAGCGCGGAGACTGCCTCATCGGCGACGATTACCTCGGGCTCCATGGCCAATGCCCGGGCGATAGCGATACGCTGGCGCTGGCCACCCGAAAACTGGTGAGGGTAGCGGTCAATGGCATCAACCGGTAGGCCTACCAGTTCGAGCAGTTCACGCCCGCGAGCCAGCGCCTCTCGGCGTGGTGTACCGTAGTTGGTCGGCCCTTCGATCAGGCTCTGCCCCACCGTCATACGCGGGTTAAGCGAACGATTGGGATCCTGGAAGATCATCTGAATGCGCTTGCGGTGCGGCTTGAGCATCGATTTAGGCAGCTCAGTAATCTGCTTACCGCTGACCCTGATATTGCCGCCTGTTGGGGTAATAAGTCGCATCACACAGCGCGCCAGCGTCGACTTTCCAGACCCCGATTCCCCGACGATACCTAACGTTCGCCCACGTTTGAGCACAAAGCTGACATCATCCACGGCGCGGGTCGGCGCGACGGGCTTACGCAACCAACGCATCAGACCCTGGTTAGCGTTGAACACTTTCTCAAGCGACTGCACTTCCAGCACCGTTTTATTGCTGGTGGCCTCCCGCGGCGGGCGTGGTAGCAGACTAGGCACTGCGGCAAGCAGGCGTTGGGTGTAAGCCTCTTGAGGGTTACCCAGCACCTGGTCAACAGGGCCACTTTCCACCAGCTGGCCATGATGCATGACGCATACCCGGTCAGCGATATCCACCACCACGCCCATATCGTGAGTGATAAATAGCACCGCGGTGCCATGCTCGCGCTGGAGCTGTTTAATCAGCGCCAAAATCTGATGCTGAGTTGTCACATCTAAGGCGGTGGTAGGTTCGTCAGCAATCAGCAATTGAGGCTTAAGTAGCAACGCCATGGCAATCATGATGCGCTGGCGCTGGCCGCCCGAGAGCTGATGAGGGTAGCTTGTATAGATACGTTCAACGTCGGGAAGGTGGACTTGTTCAAACACCTCAAGCACTCGGGCTCGGCGCTGCGGGGCTGTTTGTGAGGTGTGCTGGCACAGCACTTCGTCCAGCTGGCGGCCTACGCTTAACACCGGGTTAAGTGCGGTCATCGGCTCCTGAAAGATCATCGCCATATGCCGCCCGCGCAGGGCTAGTAACTGGGCCGGCGTGGCGGCGAGCACATTCTCCCCGGCAAGCCGAATCTGCCCACTGCGCGCGACCAGCGCTCCGGGGGGCAGCAGTCCCATTGTGGCAAGCGAGGTGACCGATTTACCCGAACCGCTCTCCCCCACCAGGCACAGCGTCTCGCCAGCGCTAATGGCGAATGAGATAGCGTCCAGAATACGCGTAGGCTTATGCCCAGTGGTTTCGACAACCAGGTTTTCAACCTCAAGTATCGGGGTGTCCGCCATCATGACATCCTCCGTTTCATCTTCGGATCGAGTGCATCGCGTGCACTATCGCCGAGCAGATTAATCGATAGAATGCAGGCCGATAGCAGCAGCCCGGCCCAGAAGATCAGCGAAGGCTTAAGCTGAAAGTAAACCCGCCCTTCGGACATGATATTGCCCCATGAAGGTGTTTCAGTGCCGATCCCCGCGCCAAGAAAGGAGAGAATAGCTTCGGTAAGAATGGCAGAAGCACAGATATAGGTGCCCTGCACGATCAGCGGGGCCAGGGTACTCGGCATCAAGTGACGCCACAGCAGCTTCGGCGTGGAGGTGCCCATCAATATCGCAGCCTCCACAAATGCCTCTTCGCGAGTTGCCAGTACCCTCGAGCGGACCAGACGCACCACTTGGGGGATCTCGGGAACCATAATCGCGATCATCACTGTCCATAGGGAGGCGCTGGTGAGCGAGACAATGGCAATCGCCAGCAGGATGCCGGGGATTGCCATCAATCCATCCATGATGCGCATCAATATCGCGTCAAGGGTACGGAAGTAACCCGCCAACAAGCCTAGCGGTAAGCCTATAGCCACACTTGTCACGGCCACTCCTAGCCCGACAGTTAGCGACACGCGGGCGCCATAGACAATCCGTGAGTAGAGATCGCGTCCATAAGGGTCGGTGCCGAGCCAAAACTCACTCCCCATGGGCTTCAGGCGGTTAGCGGGCGATAGCGCCAGCGGGTCATGATTCGCTAGCCAAGGTGCAAACAGGGCGACAGCTACGATCAAGATCAGCACAAGGCCAGCGGCCAGGGTAACTCCCTGCGGGCGAGTCTGGCTTAGCCGCGACAGTAGGCGGCTAACGCCGCGCCCTTCGGGGGCGACGGTAAAGTGGGAGTGCGAGGCATGCATCAGTAGCGAATCCTCGGGTCGGTGATCGCGTAGGAGAGATCGATCAGTAGATTGATAATCACGTAGAGCCCGGCAGTGAGCAGAATCAACGCCTGGATCACCGGGTAGTCGCGGGCCAGTACAGCGTCCACTATCAGCCGCCCTAGGCCAGGAATATTGAACACACTCTCGGTGACCACGACCCCAGGAATCATCAGGGCAAAGCCGGTACCAATCACGGTTAGAATCGGTACCGCCGCATTACGCAAGGCATGGCGAAAGAGCACCGCACGCTCGGCAAGCCCTTTGGCGCGGGCGGTACGGATATAATCCTCGTCAAGAACTTCAAGCATACTGGCGCGGGTCATACGCGTGATAAGCGCGATATAGATCGAAGAGAGCGTTAGCGCTGGCAGCACGATGCGACTGGCAAAAGGGGCAATTCCCTCGCTAAGACTTCGAAAGCCCTGCACCGGCAGCCAGCCCAGCTCAAGGGCAAACAGCTGAATCAATAAATAGCCAATCACGAATACCGGCACCGAAAACCCCACCACCGAGGCCGACATCACCAGGTTGTCGAGAAAGCGCCCATGGCGCCAAGCGGCAATGACCCCTAGCGGAACAGAGATAACCACGGTAAACAGTATCGCTACCACCGCCAAACTGACGGTTGGCTCTAGGCGCTGCCCGATCATTGTTAATACTGGTGTCTGGGAAATCAGCGATGTCCCGAAATTGCCGCGTACCAACTCTCCAAGCCAAACAAAGAACTGGATATGCAGCGGCTGATCAAGCCCTAATGCCGCCCGAATATTGGCGAGTTGAGCGGGGCTTGCCATATCCCCAGCAATAATGGCTGCCGGATCTCCTGGCGAGAGACGCAGCAGTAGGAAGACAAACAGCGCTACCACCAACATAACGGGGATCGAGGCTAAAATACGGCGAATGAAGTAAGCGAACATGCGGTGCCTGCTATAGGTTGTGGATAGGCATGGTCGAATAACAAGGCCAGTGCGCAGGTTCACTAGCGAACGTAATGTCCCTCGCGCACTGGCAAAACCTTATTCGCTCTTAGTCAGATTCCAGAACACGGGCACAGGCCCTTTGAGCACACCGTCGAGCTGGTTGGACCAGGAGGAGACCGAGCGATAATCGCCTAGAGGCACATAGATAACCTGTTCAAGCGCATGGACTTGTATCGCCTCTGCAATACGCTCTCGCTCTTCGTCACTCTCAGCCATGGCGAAATCCAGGCGCATGGCTTCCAGCTCTTCATCCTTGGGCCAGCCGAAGAAACTACCCTCTCGCCCTTGGGCGTTGAGCATCGGGTTGACGATAGGATTCCACACTTCCGGGATAATCCAGTTGGTGAAGAACATGTTCCAACCTCCATCCGCTGGATCATTCTGGCTGGCACGTCGCGTCACCAGCGTCTGCCAGTCCATCGGCTGCATTTCGACATTAAAACCGGCCTGACGCAGTGCTTGAGCAGCCACCACCGGCTGGGGAGAGACCGTTGCCACATCAGTAGGCTGTAGCATGACTACCGGGGTGCCGTCATAACCCGCCTCTTCCAGTAGCTCGCGAGCCCGATCAAGATCGCCAGTGGCCATCCAGGTATCGGTGCCAGCATCACTGCCTAACGGCGTCGTGCAACCAAAGAAAGAGCCACATGCTTCGTAGTAATCAGCATTGCCAACCAAGGCCGCAAGCACATCCTCTTGATTCATCGCCAGCATCGCCGCCTGACGAATACGCACATCATCAAAGGGTGGGTAGAGGAAGTTCATCCGCCCCATGGTCTGGCTGCCCATCTCGCTGAGTGTCTCAAGGATTAGGTCGTCATTGGTTTCAAGCAGCGGCGCCAGATCAAGCGGCACCTGTTCGATGAAGTCGATATCTCCACTGCCCAAGGCGTTAATAGCCGTTTGTTGGTCGGGCATGGTGATCCACTCGACGCGGTCAACATTGACCACCTTGCCGCCCGCCGTCCAACTTGGCGGCTCATCACGGGGCACGTACTCCTCGAACTTGGTATATACAACCCGATTACCGGGTTGGAACTCGTCAGCCATAAAACGGAAAGGGCCAGAACCGATCTGCTCAGGAATTGCCTCTTCAGGACTTGTGCTCGCCAGACGCTCGGGCATCATGAATGCGGGAACAGAGGAAGGTTTGGCAAGCAGCTCGAGTACATAGCTAAACGGCGAAGATAAGGTCAGGGTGATGGTGCGTTCGTCGCTGGCTTCAAGCGATTCGACATGGTTCATCAACATCAAACCACCGGAGTCGCGTTTTGCCCAGCGCTCAAGAGAGGCAACACAGTCGGCAGCGGTGACCGCCTCGCCATCGTGCCAGGTAAGTCCGTCGCGCAGCGTGAAGGTATATACCAAGCCGTCATCAGAGATTTCCCAATCAGCCATCTGAGGCTGTGGCTGGAACTCTTCATTCATGCCGAGCAGGGTATCGAACACCATATAACCGTGATTACGGGTGATATGCGCCGTGGTTAGGATTGGATCAATGATCCGCACCCCTGAATGCATAACTGCGTTGACGGTTTGCGCCTGAGTCTCGGCAACAAATGACATTGCACCAAAACTGAGCAGCGTCGCACTAAGCAGGCTCCGAACCATGCCAGGAGACGATTTAATCACTACTGTAGATTGCATCGTGATACCTCTTTTTTCTTGGTGATAGAACTACTCTGAGTGGCCAACCAAATTAGATTGCGAAGCCTCATCAGGAGGAACAAAAGGCTCTCCCATGGGACGAGTTCGGATACCCGGCGCCAGGTACCGCCAAGGCAGCTCGCCGGGGTCAGCCGCCATTGGGCCAGGCGATTTGGCGATCAAAATAGCCGCGGCGATCGGCTGAAAATCGGCACGAAAATGTACCGAGCTTTTGAGCACTAAAATCTTCTTTACCTCAGGCTCAATACCCACCATGCGCAGCAGGTTGCGATCTAGTAGTTGGCTCTTACGACTGGTCACTAAGATCGCCACGCCGCCTACTCTCAACTGGGCACTGGGCCCAAGATCGACCTGATTGCCGTGCATCATTGGGCCGTCGAAACGACAGCGGCCATCGCTCAGGCGCACCACCTCGAACTCGGCTTCCAGTGGTGCATCGCCAACACTTGGTTCTCCACCCAACGCAAGCAAAATCCGTGCCCCCTCACCCACGGCATGTGCTTTTGCAGCCGCCGCCGGGTCACAAATCAACCCTAAGGCGGCGTCTTGGGCATCCGCTTCCACCAGCGCACGCAACATACCGGTGGTGGTTGCATCGCCCCCGGCACCCGGGTTGTCCTGGGTATCAGCAATAACCACTGGTCGGTTTTCACCATTAGCAAGCCGCATTGCTTCAGCAACGGCCTCTTTAGGCGTCAGGAAAGGGACTTGCCAGCGCGCTTCAAGAGTGACGATCTCGTCAGCAAGCCGCGCTACGTCAGCCTCTAGCCGCTCACGGTCGGCCCCATACCCCCAAACGACTGGGCCGCATTCAGCAAAGTCCGCTGCGGGAAAGCCAGCAGCGAATGAACACACGCCGTTACTGCGCTGGTCATGTTCGCTAAGCCCGTGATAGACACTCTGAGCTGGTTCAAGAAAGGTACTGCCAGCGGAAATAGGAATAAGGAAAGGAATGCGCCGCGACGAGAGATGTAACGTCTCGCCATCGAAGATGCGTTTGAGCAGCGCCATGGTGCGGGCGCCCGTTTCAGCCATATCCACATGTGGATAAGTGCGGAAGGCCACTAAGCCAGATGCCGCTTCAAGCATGCGCTGGGTAACATTGGCGTGCAGGTCAAGACTAGCCACTATCGGTAGTTCACTGCCCACGATCTCATGCAGTCTAGCCAACAGTTCACCCTCGCCATCAGCGAGATGTTCGCAAACCATTGCGCCGTGTAGGTCGAGATAAATAGCATCAAAAGTATCAGACGAAGCAGCGAGGGTTATTTCACCGGCAATACGCTCAAAAGCATCTTTAGTGACATGCGCCGAAGGGCTTGCTGCGGCCCATATCACGGGTAACAATTGATGCCCCTCGGCTATGGCTGCCGTGATAAATCCACCAATCGGTATATTTACCTTTTCGAGCTCAAGTAAAGCTTCATCCCGACATAGCGCGGGAAAACCTCCCCCTTGAACAAAACTCTCGTAGACAGCTTTGGTAGGCGCGAAAGTATTGGTTTCATGCTGAAAACCCGCGATCAGAATTTTCATCCCTTCTCCTAGACTTAAGTATATGACGCAGTGCAGCAGTCACATATTTTTCACTCTAGGCGTGGCATAGACAGACAAGCAATGACCGATGCATTATGAAACTGTTGCCCTTTGAGCAACACTGCTTCCCAACCACCGGTATTTGGCATGTCATCTCACGCACCGTTGAATAATGAAGGGTTTAATTCGCGTCGAATGCGCTACGCCTTTGAGGCGATGACGCAGGGTTCTATTCGTCGCGCGGCGGACAAACTGGATATCGAAGCCTCCGTTATCAGCCGTCAAATCGCACGCCTGGAAGCGGAGCTGGGGGTAAGGCTGTTGGAACGACATGGGCGAGGTGTACGCGCTACAGAAGCGGGGGAGTTACTGCTTGATTTTCATCGAGAGCGCCAAGCCGCTGAATCTGCACTGCTCAGTGATTTTTCCGAGCTCGACAACCTCAGCCGAGGATCGCTTCGATTAGCAATTAGCGAGGGCTACAGCGCCACGCTTATGAGCGAAGTGGTCAATCATTTTTCCCAGCAACACCCAAAACTGCACTTTGAAGTGACCCACGCGAGCGTAAACCAGGTCGTCACGCGGGTTATGGAAGGTGATGCGCATATAGGGCTGGCCTACTCTCCACGCCTTTTACCGGGTGTTCAATCAATAGCCTCGGCTCGCCAACCGGTATGCGCAGTAATGCACCCTGACCACCCCCTGAATCAGCTGCCCTCCCCCCTCTCACTGGACGATATTCTCCAATATCCACTGGGGTTAATATCCAAGGGATACGGTCTGCGTCAATTAGTCGACACCGTGGAAATAATCGATAAACGCCACTTCACACCAAGCCTAGTCAGCAACTCGCTAGCAACCCTCAAACAGTACGTAAGCGCTGGGCACGCAGTAACTTTTATGCCGGCGGTGGCACTCAAACATGAACTTGCACGGAGCCAGCTTGTAGCGCTACCTATCGCCCATCAGGTGTTTATCGAGGCCGAATCACACCTCATCGTGCGTCAGCATCGCCCCCTATCGCTCGCAGCCTCTCGATTAATCAAAGAAATCTGTCGGATTTACCCCTTTTCCACCACCTCAATATAAACCTATGAGTGATACGCCTGACTTCAAACAAGTAGTCGAGTATCCTGTATGGACTTTTTTTCCGGGTATAATGCTCGGCTCTCTTCACTCTCCTAGCGAAATGTCTCCTTCTCCATGCAACGCTCCGATTTTCATTACGAACTACCCGACGAGTTAATTGCTCGTTACCCTTCTGAGCAGCGTAGCGACTGCCGTTTGCTGTGCGTGGATGGCCAGAGCGGTGCGTTGGAACATCGCCGCTTCCCTGATTTGCTCGAGCTTTTGGAACCGGGCGACCTGCTGGTGTTTAACGACACCCGCGTGATTCCGGCGCGCCTGCATGGTCACAAGGCCAGCGGCGGCAAGGTGGAGATGCTGCTTGAGCGCCCGCTGGATGCCCACCGTGGCTTGGCGCATATCCGCTCCAGTAAATCGCCGAAACCCGGCACCGAGCTGATTTTCGAAGGCGATGTTCACGCCATCGTAGAAGGCCGCCGCGACGCCCTATTCGAGCTGCGCTTTTTAGGCGACACGCCAATGATCGCGCTGCTGGAAAAGCACGGCCATATGCCGCTGCCGCCCTATATCACCCGGGAAGACGAGCTGAGCGACCGCGAGCGCTACCAAACCGTCTACGCCCGCCGCGATGGTGCCGTTGCGGCACCTACCGCTGGCCTTCACTTCGACCAGCCGCTGCTGGACGCCCTAGCCGAAAAAGGCATCAACAGTGCTTTCGTGACGCTGCACGTTGGTGCGGGCACCTTCCAGCCGGTGCGGGTGGACAACATCCTCGAACACCACATGCACAGCGAGTGGATCGAGGTGACCGACGCGACCTGCCAACAGATTCGCGAGACGCAAGCCGCCGGTAAACGCGTGATCGCCGTGGGAACGACGAGCGTTCGCTGCCTGGAGAGCGCTTGCATGAAAAGTAGCGATGGCCAGATAGCGCCGTTCAGTGGCGATACCGACATCTTCATCTACCCCGGCTATGAATGGCGCTGTGTGGATGCGCTAATCACTAACTTCCACCTGCCCGAATCCACCCTATTGATGCTGGTATCGGCGTTCGCGGGGTATGAGCACATCATGCAGGCCTACCGTACGGCAGTAGAAGAGCGCTACGCCTTCTTTAGCTATGGCGACGCCATGCTGCTGACCCGCTAACCGCCGCGCTTACCGATTGATTAACGAGTTATTGTGATGCGAAACGAATGCTTTATGCGCTTTGAGCGCCTAGCCGAGGATGGCCGCGCGCGTCGTGGCCGTTTGCACTTCCCCCGCGGCACGGTGGAAACCCCTGCGTTCATGCCGGTCGGCACCTACGGCACGGTAAAAGGCATGACACCCGAGTCGGTCAAAGAGATCGGCGCCGAGATCATCCTGGGCAACACCTTTCATCTCTGGCTGCGCCCCGGCACCGATGTGATCGAAGCCCACGGCGACCTCCACGACTTCGCCCAGTGGGATAAACCGATCCTGACCGACTCCGGCGGCTTCCAGGTGTTCTCGCTGGGTGAAATGCGCAAAATCACCGAGCAGGGCGTGCATTTCCGCTCGCCGGTGGATGGCAGCAAAGTGTTCATGGGGCCGGAAGAGTCCATGGCGGTTCAGCGCTCGCTGGGCTCTGACGTGGTGATGATCTTTGACGAGTGCACGCCCTACCCGGCCACGTTCGAAGAAGCCGAAAAATCCATGGAGCTGTCGCTACGCTGGGCCAAGCGCTCTCGCGATGCCCATGGCGATTCGCCCTCGGCACTGTTCGGCATTATCCAGGGCGGCATGCACCCTGAGCTGCGTGAGCGCTCGCTCAAGGGGCTACTTGAGATTGGTTTCGACGGTCTCGCCATCGGTGGCCTCTCGGTGGGCGAACCCAAAGAGGAGATGATCAAAGTCCTCGATTACCTGCCCACCTGGATGCCGGACGACACCCCGCGCTACCTGATGGGTGTGGGCAAGCCGGAAGACCTCGTTGAGGGCGTACGCCGCGGTGTGGATATGTTTGACTGCGTGATGCCCACGCGCAACGCTCGCAACGGCCACCTGTTCACGTCAGATGGCACTGTTAAAATCCGTAACGCCAAGCACCGTTTTGACACACGCCCGCTGGATGAAGAGTGTGATTGCCATACCTGCCAGAATTTCTCTCGTGGCTATCTGCACCACCTTGATCGCTGCAATGAAATGCTGGGTTCCATGCTCAATACCATCCATAACTTACGCTACTACCAGCGTGTGATGGCTGATTTGCGCGCGGCAATCGAAGCGGGTACATTGACGACCTTTGTGGAAAGCTTCTACGCAAGGCGCGGCCTCCCGGTGCCTCCCCTTGCAGAATCTGACACCTAAACAATAAAAGCCACTGGCTGAGGCGAGTGGCTTAATCCGTTCACCCATTGAGTGTTCTAACCCAGGAGTTCCCTGCAATGCTGGATTTCTTCATCTCACCAGCCCATGCCCAAGAAGCCGCTGCTGGCGGTGGCATCGCGCAAATCGTCATGCTGGTCGGCTTCGTACTGATTTTCTACTTCCTGCTGTGGCGCCCGCAAGCCAAGCGCGCCAAGCAGCACAAACAGCTGGTCTCCGGCCTCGCCAAGGGCGATGAAGTCGTGATCGGCGGCGGTTTGGTTGGCCGCGTGACCAAAGTCAGCGACGAGTTCCTGACTCTGGAAGTCTCTGAAGGTACCGAAGTCAACGTGCAGAAGAACGCCGTGGCTGCCGTACTGCCTAAAGGCACCATTAAGTCCATCTAACGCTTGCACTCCCCCCCCCTGCCGACCCAGTGCCAGCCACCCCGGCAGGGGTGACATGGTAGCGTCGATGGTGAACGTTGCTGTGCCCAGCCTGTCTGTGCACAGCGATTCCGTTTGTAATTGAAGGCAGGGCTTGCATGCTCAACCGTTACCCCCTGTGGAAGTATCTGCTGATACTGGTCGTCCTGGTGGCTGGCCTTATCTACTCGCTTCCCAATCTATTCCCCGCAGATCCCGCTATTCAGGTTAGCGATGCCCAAGGCAACGCCCTGGATGAACGGCAAATTACCCGCGTTGAAGAAGCGCTCAGCGAGCGAGATATCGCCGTCAAAGCCGTTGAAGAGAACAATGGTCAATGGCTGATTCGTCTGCAAAGCGACGATGACCAGCTCGACGCGCGGGATATTGCCGCCGAGGTGCTTGGCCCCAATGCGACCGTGGCGCTCAACCTTGCCGATGCGACACCTGGCTGGCTGCAAGCTTTTTCTGCTTCCCCGATGACGCTGGGCCTTGATTTACGCGGTGGCGTTCACTTCCTACTGGAAGTGGATATGGACGCCGCGCTGGCCCAGCGCCTTGAGGTGAACGCCAGCGCCATCCGCGAACTGCTGCGCAGCGAGCGTATTCGCTACCGCAACACCACCATCGACGACCGCTCGCTGTCGATCGACTTCGCCAGCAGCGAAGACCGCGACGCCGCCCGCCGTTTGATCAGTCGCGACTTCCCCAACTTCGAATACACCAGCGAAGGGGATGGCCGCGCTTCGAGCCTGGTCATGACGCTGAGCGATGTCACGGTCAACGAAATTCAGGATTACGCGATCAACCAGAACTTGACCACGCTGCGCAACCGCGTGAACGAGCTAGGCGTGGCCGAGCCCATGGTACAGCGCCAAGGGCCGAGCCAAATCGTGGTCGAGCTACCCGGCGTACAGGACACCGTGGCCGCCAAGCGGATCGTGGGCGCGACGGCCAACCTCGAGTTTCGTCTAGAAGCGCGCAACGATACGCCGGATGCCGAAACCGAACGCTTCGAGTTTCGTAACGATCCTTCTCGTTCGGCAGAGCTGATGCGGGATGTGATCATCACCGGTGACAGCGTTTCCAGCGCCAGCAACAGCTTCGATGAAAACGGCCGCCCTCAGGTCAACATCAACCTGGACGGCACCGGCGGTACGCTGATGAACCGCGCCACGCGCACCAACATTGGGCGCAATATGGCGGTGCTGTTTATCGAGCATAAGAGCGAAGACCGCATCGAAGTCGATCCGGAAACGGGCGAAGAGACCATTGTTCGCGAACCGTATACCGAGCGCGGCCTGATCAGCTTGGCGACGATTCAAAGTGCGTTGGGTAACAGCTTCCGCATCACCGGCCTTGATTCCCCCACTGAAGCCGCCGAGCTTGCCCTGCTACTGCGTTCCGGCTCGCTCGCCGCGCCGATTTACTTCGTACAAGAACGCACCATTGGACCAAGCCTAGGCGCTGAAAACATCGAGCGCGGCTTGCTATCGGTGCAGATCGGCCTGCTACTAGTCGTGCTGTTTATGCTGGTGCGCTACAAGGTATTCGGTGTTTTTGCCAACATCGCCCTGGCGCTCAACCTCACGCTGCTAGTCGCCGTGATGTCGATGCTGGGCGCCACGCTCACGCTACCCGGTATTGCCGGTATCGTGTTGACGCTGGGCATGGCGGTGGACGCCAACGTGCTTATCTTTGAGCGGATACGCGAAGAACTGCGCAACGGCATGTCGATTCAGCAAGCCATTTACGCGGGTTATGAGCGGGCGTTCACCTCGATTGTGGATGCCAACATCACCACGCTGCTGGTGGCGGTGATTCTGTTCTCGATTGGCACCGGCCCGGTGAAGGGCTTTGCCGTCACGCTCTCTATCGGCATTCTGACGTCAATGTTCACTGCGCTGCTGGTGACGCGCGCCATGGTCAACCTGACCTATGGTGGCAAGCCCGTCAAAAAGCTGTGGATCTAATTTTAATGGGATCTCAACACGCGCTCAGCACAGAATTTAAGAGGTGGTAATGAAACCCCTATCACAACTGCGCATCGACTTTATGGGACGGCGCAACCTTGCGTTTATCGTCTCGGCCGTGATGCTGATTGTCTCTATTGGCGCCATTTTGTTTCAGCAGCTCAACCTGGGCCTGGACTTTACCGGCGGCACCCTGGTAGAAGTGCGCTACGGCGTGGCACCTTCACTGGATGCCATTCGCCAACTGCTGGAAGACAGCGGTTTCCAAGATGTCTCGGTACAAACCTTTGGCGCTTCAACAGAAGTATTGATTCGCCTGCAGCAAGCGTTTGATGGCGACGTGGGTAACGAGGTTGTCAATCTGCTGCGTGCCAATGGCGATAGTGTCAACTTAGTGCGCGCCGAGTTCGTGGGCGCCCAGGTCGGCGACCAGCTGCGTGACCAGAGCGGCTTAGGCCTGCTCGTCGCGCTGGGCGTGGTGATGCTTTACGTAGCTTTCCGCTTCCAGTACAAGTTCGCCCTTGGTGCCCTGCTAGCCCTGCTGCACGACGTGATCATCGTGGTAGGCGTGTTCGCGCTGTTCCAGCTCGACTTCGACCTAACGGTGCTGGCAGCCATTCTGGCGGTCATCGGCTACTCGCTGAACGACACCATCGTCGTGTATGACCGCATCCGCGAGACGATCCGCACCTCGCGTATCGACGATATGCCGCAGATTTTCAACGAGGCGATTAACGCTACGTTGTCGCGCACATTAGCCACCTCAGGCACAACCGTGCTGGTACTGCTAGCGCTGCTGCTGCTCGGTGGCGATATGATCGAGAACTTCGCGATTGCCCTGCTGGTGGGTATCGTGGTGGGTACGTTCTCGTCTATCTATATCTCCGGTGCCCTGTTGATTCCGCTGAAACTCTCTCGGGAAGACCTGATTCCCACCAAGAAAGAAGTGGATGAAGAGGAGGAAGAGCTGCCGTAAGCACGCAAAAGCAGCCAACGAAAAGGCCCTGCCGGGATTACCCGGCAGGGCCTTTTTACTACCATTTTAGTGACTACTCACCACTCACTACTCACTACGCAGCGCGACCGCGCCGCCAGTGATTAAAAGTGCGGCGCCAGCTGCTTAATCAGCGCTTTGTAGAGGCGCGGGCCAGCGGCCATTAGCTGGCTTTCAGCATTCACGGTCGGCTTGCCGTCCGGAGTGCCCATCAGCGCGCCCGCTTCTTTTAGCAGCAGCGTACCTACCTGCATATCCTGCTCTTCTAGGCCCAGTACGAAGACGCTGTCTACACGTCCTGCGGCCAGCTCGCACATATCCAGCAGGCCGCTGCCGGTCGCTACCAGGGTTTCTACCTGCGGCGCAAGCTGCTGGGTAATGGTTAAGTAAGCAGGCAGATGACTCGGGCGCAGCCAGGTTTCTGGCAGGCTCATCGCCATGCGTGTGGCAGGAATAGCGGTTGGTTTGCTAACCCGCATGCGCTTATCGTTGTGCTGAGCGCCGCGGCCGCGACTGGCGATATATTCGTCATCACCAAAGGGAGAGATCACCACCGCGTGTTCGGGGCGACCTTTAACGAGACACACCACTGAGAGTGCAAAGCCCTTACCTGCTACCGCTAAGTTGGAGTAGCCGTGCAGCGGTTCAATTTTCCATACGGTATCTTCACCTTCGCCTTCACCCGCTTTATAGGGCGTATAGCGGCCAGAGAAGCCGTGCAGAGGGTAGCCGCGCTGCAGTTGTTGAATGATGGTCGCCTCGGCTTTACGCGCTGTGTCTTCCAGCAAGCGGTCGAGGTTAAATTCTTCATGGGCGTTTTCGATACGTTCGCGAACGCGTAAAAAGTGTTCAACAGCGCCACGCGCGGCGCGCAGCGTAAATTGGACCATCGGATTCATGATCGGGCCTTGTCACAGTGATGTTAAAGAACGATTCAGGCGCAATACGCCTTTTGGCGGGCAATTCTAACAGAGGCCCCTCGGGCATGCCATCGACTCATGCTAAACTGCGCGTTTTACGCACATGAACCGGGCCTACTATGCTTGAGCGCATCCGAATTGTTTTAATTGGCACCAGTCACCCTGGCAATATTGGCGGCGTGGCACGCGCCATGCACAACATGGGCTTAGCTGATTTAGCCCTGGTCGCCCCTCGCTGCGACGTCATCACTCAAGACAGTATTTCTCGCGCCTCAGGTGCCGACCATCTACTTCACCAAGCTACGATGCACGCCACACTTGAAGACGCCGTGGCCGATTGCACGCTGGCCGTTGGCGCCAGCGCCCGCTCGCGCACGCTGCCCTGGCCGATGATATCGCCTCGGGAACTTGCCGAGCGCCTACCCGGCGAATGCCAGCCAGAAAATGCCCGTGTGGCGCTGGTGTTTGGCCGTGAAGACAGCGGCTTAACCAACGCCGAGCTGCAGCGCTGCCATGCCCATGTGCATATTCCGACCAACGCTGATTTTAGCTCGCTCAACCTTGCCGCGGCGGTTCAAGTGGTGGCCTACGAGTGTCGCATGGCGTGGCTAAGCCAGGCAGATGCCCCAACTGCTGCCGATGATAATGACGAGCTAGCAACCCACGAAGAGCTTGAGCGCTACTTCGAGCACTTAGAGCGGGCGTTAATCGCCATCGAGTTTCATGACCCCGCACAGCCACGCCAATTGATGGCACGCCTGCGCCGCCTCTATTTACGGGCACGGCCTGAAAAGATGGAGATGAACATTCTGCGCGGCATCCTCTCGGCGACTGAAAAATCCGCTAAAAAGAGTGGAACCGGTAGTGTGAATCAAGAGAACGCCAACACATCCGCGTAGCACATAACGGCGTACTAATCACAAGAGGCGCCAGCAAAGCGGCAATGGACTAAACTTGAAGTTACAACAACGCGCCCCAACATCGCCTTTTCGACTGCCGCTTTGCACTCACCATATTCCAATACTGTATTGCTGCTGCCTCCCTTAACGCCCAAGGATCACCCATGTTTCAACGCCTGCGTGAAGACATCAATAGCGTATTTGACCGCGACCCGGCGGCACGTAATTTTCTTGAGGTGCTGACCAACTATCCCGGCCTACACGCCCTACTGCTACACCGCTGCGGCCACTGGCTGTGGAAAAAGAACTTTAAGTGGCTGGCACGGACGCTATCGACCTTCTCCCGCTGGCTCACCGGCATTGAAATCCACCCAGGCGCAACCATTGGGCGGCGCTTTTTTATCGACCATGGCATGGGCGTGGTGATTGGTGAAACCGCACAGGTGGGCGATAACGTCACGCTCTACCAAGGCGTGACGCTAGGCGGCACCAGTTGGAACAAAGGCAAACGTCACCCTACGCTGGAAGATGGTGTGATTGTTGGTGCCGGCGCCAAGATACTGGGGCCGTTTACCGTGGGCGCAGGTGCCAAAATTGGCTCTAACGCGGTAGTTACAAAAGAGGTGCCAGCGGGAGCAACGGTGGTCGGCATCCCCGGCAAAATCGTCAAACGCGCCGACCCGGATATGGAAGAGGCGCTGGATATCGACCCGACCCGCCGGGAAGCCATCTGCCAGAAGTTTGGTTTCGATGCCTATGGCGTCAGCCAAGACATGCCCGACCCGGTGGCGCGCTCGATGCAGGCCATGCTCGATCATATGCACGCCGTGGACGAGCGTATCGAGCGCATGTGCTCAACGCTTCGCAAGCTCGACGCCAACTACCGCGATGGTCAGTTACCGGCTCTGCGAGATGAGGACTTTGCCGATATTCTGGATGAAAACGATACCGGCTGCCCTGGCCTTGGTCATACTGCCCAGGAACGCAGCAGCCCATCACCGGAAAGCAGCACCACGCGCAATAGTTGACCAAAGCACTCAGGATTTCCATAATGGCGCAACATTTGCTGCCAGCGCGCTGAAAGCTCAGCGACGAGGGGTACCTGCTATGCGCTTGACGACAAAAGGCCGTTACGCCGTTACGGCCATGCTGGATTTGGCGCTTAACGCCCCCAGCGGCCCTACCAGCCTGGGAGATATCTCCCTGCGACAGGAGATCTCGCTCTCTTACCTGGAGCAACTCTTCGCAAGGCTGCGCCGGGCGGGGCTAGTTAGCAGCGTGCGCGGGCCGGGTGGCGGTTACCTACTGGCCAAAGCACCCGAGGAGATCAGCGTCTCTCTGGTGATTGATGCAGTCAACGAAACCGTCGACGCGACCCGCTGCCAGGGGCTATCCGACTGCCAGCAGGGCGATACCTGTTTAACGCACCATTTATGGTGCGAGCTATCCGGGCAAATTCGCAGTTTTCTCGACGATATTACGCTGGCGCAGTTGATACAGCGCCCTGATGTGATCCGCATCGCTACCCGGCAAAAACAGCGGGTCGATGCTGGCATCCTCGCGTCTTCCCCCTGAAGGTATTTACTGCACGCTGGAATCTATGACGATGACCTCCACTCCCTCTCTGCCCATTTATCTCGATTATGCCGCCACGACGCCGGTCGATGGTCGTGTGGCTGAGGTGATGCAGCGCTACCTCACGGTAGACCAGCTGTTCGCCAACCCCGCTTCCCGCAGCCATATGCTGGGCTGGCAGGCCGAGCAGGTGGTGGAACAGGCGCGCCGCCAAGTGGCCGATATGATCGGCGCTGACCCGCGTGAAATCGTCTGGACCAGTGGCGCCACCGAAGCCAATAACCTAGCGCTGATTGGCTTTATGCGTGCTAACCGCGAACGTGGCATGCACCTTGTCACCTCCAGCATTGAGCATAAAGCGGTGGTAGACACCGCCAAGGCACTGGAGAGCGAAGGCTTCGAGATCACCTGGCTAACCCCAGGGCGCGATGGACGCATCACCCCTGAGCAACTGCGTGCCGCCATGCGCGACGACACGGCACTGGTATCGCTAATGGCGGTGAATAATGAGCTAGGCAGCATTCATGATATTGCCGCCCTAGCGGAAGTCACCCATGAGTTCGGGGCGGCGTTCCACACCGATGCCGCCCAGGCGGTGGGGCGTATTCCGCTCGACGTGGTCGCTCAGCATATTGATTTGATGTCGCTATCAGGCCACAAAGCCTACGGGCCTAAAGGGGTCGGCGCTCTGTATGTGAAACGCCACCCAGATATTCGCGTCGAGGCACTCATTCATGGTGGCGGCCACGAGCGCGGCATGCGCTCCGGCACGCTGCCGACTCATCAGATTGCCGGGATGGGTGAAGCGTTTAACGTCATGCAACAGCAGCAGGACGCGGATCAGGCCCATATTGCGGCGCTACGCGAACGCTTTCTAAGCGGCTTATCAAACCTGGAAGGCATCATCCCCAACTCCCCACTGGAGAACGCCGTTCCCAACATCTTGAACTTGGCGTTTGAAGGCGTGGATGGCGAGGCACTGCTGATGGCGCTACGGGATGTAGCCGTGTCTACCGGCTCTGCCTGCAACTCGGCAAGCGTTGACCCGTCTTATGTACTATTGGGCATTGGTACGCCCCGTCGGTTCGCGCTCTCATCGCTGCGTATTAGCTTTGGGCGCTTTACCCAAGAGGCCGATATCGACCACGCATTAACCCTACTGCGCCACGCGGTGAGCGGCTTACGTGCGACCGCACGTTAGGCGGCTGACGCTCTCCTGACGCACTGCTAACGACTTCTTAAAGGAGAACGCTTCATGGCAACACTAAACATTACGCCCGCTGCAGCTGAACAAATTCAGCGTGTGCTCGACGAGCGCGGCCAGGGGCTAGGCCTGCGGGTATCCGTTAAACCCAGCGGCTGTTCTGGCTACAGCTATGTGCTTGATTTTGCCGATGAAGCACGGGATGACGATGTGCGTTTCGAAGATCACGGCGCAAGCGTCTACGTGGCTCCTGATGCCGTCGAGATGCTAGACGGCAGCGAAGTGGATTACGTCAACGAAGGCTTGAATCGCTTTTTCCGCTTCAACAACCCCAATGTAAAAGATCAGTGCGGCTGCGGTGAAAGCTTCACAGTCTAAGCTATCCGCCGTGGCTGTTGCGTATATCACCGGTATTCATCCCCACCGGGAGGCGCTATAATCGCGGCCACTCGGCAGCCGACGCAACATACGGCCCTAGCCGACCACTTTTTTCCTGCGCCGCCCCGGCTTTCCGGGGCGGCAATTTCTGCTTTATCCCTTTTAAGGAGATTTCTGCATGGCGACTGAACGTACTCTTTCCATCATCAAGCCCGATGCCGTTGCTAAAAATGCCATTGGCGAGATCATTGCACGCTTTGAAAAAGCGGGCCTGAAGGTCGTTGCCGCTAAAATGATGCACCTCTCCGAAGAGAAGGCTGGTGGCTTCTACGCCGAGCACAAAGAGCGTCCCTTCTTCAAAGACCTAGTTGGCTTCATGACCTCTGGCCCGGTAGTGGTACAAGTGCTGGAAGGCGAAGGCGCCATCGCTAAAAACCGTGAGCTGATGGGTGCTACCAACCCGAAAGAAGCCGCTCCGGGCACCATTCGCGCTGACTTTGCGGAAACAATCGACGCCAACGCTGTCCATGGCTCTGATTCTCCGGAAAGCGCTGAGCGCGAAATTAGCTACTTCTTCGGTAACGACGAAATCTGCCCGCGCTAAACCAAGCGCCGCCGTTTCAACCTTCGTTGCCGGCCATTTTCGCGGGGGCTTTGCCCCCGCCTCTTTCTGAACGCTGACCGCCATGACCACCACCGTAGCTCAACATACGCCTGCCCCCAACACGACTCCTGACAGCGCGACTGCTCAACAAGCGGCACCGGCACGCCAGAACCTGCTGGGGCTTTCCCGCGAGCAGATGGAAGCTTTCTTTTTATCAATTGGCGAAAAGAAATTCCGCGCCACTCAGGTAATGAAGTGGATTCACCAGGAAGGCATCGACGACTTCACGGCGATGACCAACCTGTCGAAACCGCTGCGCGACAAGCTCTCCCAAGTCGCTGAAATTCGCGGCCCGGGCGTTGTCTACGAAGGCACTTCCAGCGACGGTACCCGTAAATGGGTGTTAGAGGTTGAGGATGGCAGCTACGTAGAAACGGTGCTGATTCCCGCTGAAAACGGTAAGCGGCGCACGCTGTGTGTCTCTTCCCAAGTGGGTTGTTCGCTGGACTGTAGCTTCTGCTCTACCGGTAAACAGGGCTTCCAGCGTAACTTAACCGCCGCCGAGATTATCGGCCAGGTGTGGGTTGCCCAACGCAGTGTTGGCCCGCGCCGTGATACCGCCAATCGCCCGGTGACCAACGTGGTCATGATGGGTATGGGCGAACCGCTGCTCAATTTCGATAACGTCGTGCCCGCCATGAAGCTGATGCTCGACGATAACGGTTATGGGCTCTCCAAGCGCCGCGTCACGCTCTCCACATCGGGTGTTGTACCGATGATTGACAAGCTGGGCGATGAGATAGATGTGAGCCTTGCTATCTCGCTGCACGCCTCCACCGATGAGCTGCGCAACGAGCTAGTACCGATCAACCGTAAGTACAATATTCGTGCGCTGCTGGATGCCTGCCACCGTTATCTGGCCAAGTGCCCAGATAACCGTCAGGTCACGATTGAGTACACGCTGATCAAAGACGTCAACGATCAGCAAGAGCACGCCGAACAACTGGCCGCTTTGCTCAAAGAGCTGCCGTGTAAAATCAACCTGATTCCGTTTAACCCTTTCCCGAACTCAGGTTACGAGAAGCCATCGCGTAACCAAGTGATGCGCTTTCAACAGTGGCTGTACGACTTAGAGTACAACGCTACCGTGCGCATGACCCGTGGCGACGATATTGATGCCGCCTGTGGTCAGCTAGTGGGCCGCGTAAAAGACCGTACCAAGCGTAGCGCACGCTATATTCAGTCCGTTCAGCTTGACGCTGACTAATCGCTGCTGTCTTGACATCCACCTGACACAGCGCTTTGATGGACACGCTTTTGCCGGGTGCTTACAAAGCATCCACCTTGCAGCACTGGCTCAATAGTTTCGACTTAAGAGGGCGTAGATGATCGGTCACCGCAGGCGCATTACCCTTTTTAGGATGCCCATGCTGTCCGTGCTTGCTGGCAGCCTGCTGCTGGCGGGCTGCGCCACCTCTGGCCAAGGGATCAGTGACGACGCCAACCCCGACGCGGCAGAAGCCTACACCCAGCTTGGCGTCGCCTACCTAGAGCGTGATAACCTGCCCCGCGCGTTGAATGCCCTTGATCGTGCTCTTGAACTGGACCCGCGCCACCCTGAGGCACTTCAGGCGCTCGCGCTGGTCTATCAACAGCAGGGAGAGAGTGATCTAGCCAACCGCTACTTCCAGCAGGCGTTGAATGCAGCGCCCTCGTTTACTCGCGCGCGTAACAACTACGCCGCGTTTTTTGTATCAGCAGGCACAGTTTTCACAGGCCTGCGAACAGTTAGAAATAGCATCTCAGGATGCCCAGTACGCCAATCGTGCCCAGCTATTTACCAACCTGGGGCAGTGCTATTTGGCAATAGATGAATTTGATAAAGCGCGCGAACGTTTGCAACGCGCGCAAAGTATCGACCCGCGCAACCCACGCGGGTATTTAATGTTAGCCGAACTGGAAGTTTCACAGGGCAATTATGATCAGGCCTGGGCACCGCTGCAGAACTATCTGCAGTTAGCCGGCCCAGACCCAGCGGCACTGGAACTGGCGATTGATGTCGCCCTCGCCCGCGGTGACGACGCCGCGGCTGCCGACTACCAGCGCTTGCTAAACAACTGATTGCCGCCCTGATCACCACATTATTGAAGGATGCTCAGCTATGAGCGACACACAGTTACAAGATAGTGTTACTACGGCCCACAGCACAGCAACCCCCGGTGAGTTGCTTTCTCGTCAACGCGAATCGCTGGGCGTCCCGCTGACGGATGCCGCCCGAGCACTGAACCTGCGCCCTGCTGTGGTGGATGGCCTAGAGCGCGATAATTACGAAGAGATTCCCGTCGCTGCGTATCGTCGCGGCTACTTGCGCGCCTATGCCAAATATTTAGGCATGGACGAACGTGTGGTGCTTGAAGCTTACCAGGTTCGCCACGGCACCCGTGATGCCGAACGCAAGGTGGCCCCGGTTACCGTGACTAAGCCGCCATCCAAAGTAGGCGCATGGCTCTTTAAGTTAGTCACTCTGCTGGTGATTGCCGGGCTGATTGCCGTGACGGTTGCTTGGTGGCAAAGCAGAGGTGGCAGCGAGCCGCCGAGCATCGGCGCCTCACCCGCTATGGAAGAGAACGAAGCGCCCATCAGCGAACCCGAGCCAGCTCCAGAGCCTACTCCGGTGGTCACACCTGATGAGCCCGCCGCAACGGAGGAGTTGACTAACGATGTGGTCAGCGGCGAGCCCGCCGACAGCGATATTAGCGATAGCAGTGCGCCCGCTGCTGACAACGATGAGCCAACCGCTGCCGCTAGCGACGAACCTGCGGCCCCGGCGGTTGACGCCGACGCAGCGACCGATGTAGCTGAGGCACCTGCTGAAGAGGTGGCCAATGCCGCCCCCGCTGCTAACCCCAACTTGCTGGAGCTGACGTTTAACGAGCAGTCCTGGACAGAGATTTTCGATGCCAACAACCAGCGTGTGTTTGTCGGTCTACAAACCCCCGGCACCACCGCGAGCGTTGAGGGCGAACCGCCTTTTCGTTTAACCGTCGGCAACGCCACCGGTGTAGAACTGCGCTACCAAGGTGAGCTCGTCAACCTTGCCGAGCGCGCCGGTACCAATAACGTTGCCCGCTTTACCCTGGGAGAGTGACTCGTCTTATGCACGCCCCTTCTCCGATTAAACGCCGTCTGTCACGCCAAATTCATGTTGGCAATGTGGCCGTGGGCGGCGATGCGCCGATTTCCGTACAGAGCATGACCAACACCAATACCCTGGATGTGGACGCCACCGTCGGCCAGATCCAGCAGTTGGAAAAAGCCGGAGCAGATATCGTACGCGTCTCCGTGCCGGATATGGACGCCGCTGAAGCCTTCGGCAAAATCAAGCAGCGCGTAGCCATCCCCCTCGTTGCCGACATTCATTTCGATTACAAAATCGCCCTGCGCGTCGCTGAGCTAGGCGTTGACTGTCTGCGCATCAATCCCGGCAATATTGGCCGGGAAGATCGCGTACGCGCTGTGGTAAGCGCCGCCCGCGATTACGGCATTCCAATCCGTATCGGGGTGAACGCCGGGTCGCTGGAAAAAGATCTGCAAAAGAAGTACGGCGAGCCTACGCCCGCCGCGCTGGTTGAGTCTGCCATGCGCCATATTGACCACCTGGACCGCCTCGATTTCCAGGAGTTTAAAGTCAGCGTGAAAGCGTCTGATGTGTTTATGGCGGTGGCCGCTTATCGCGACCTTGCCACCCGCATCGAGCAGCCGCTGCACCTGGGTATCACCGAAGCAGGCGGCCTGCGTTCGGGCACAGTGAAGTCCTCCATTGGCCTAGGCATGCTGTTGATGGACGGTATCGGCGACACCATCCGCGTCTCGCTGGCTGCCGACCCGGTGGAAGAGATCAAGGTCGGGTTCGACATGCTCAAGAGCCTGAAGCTGCGCGCCAAGGGCATTAACTTCATCGCCTGCCCCAGCTGCTCGCGACAGAACTTTGACGTCATCAGCACCATGAACCAGCTTGAAGAGCGCCTGGAAGATGTGATGACGCCGCTGGATGTCTCGGTGATTGGCTGTGTGGTCAACGGCCCCGGCGAAGCTAAAGAGACCGATATCGGCCTAACCGGCGGCTCACCCGCCAACTTGGTCTACATCGATGGCAAACCGGCGAGTAAGCTGCGCAACGATCATCTGGTGGACGATCTGGAAAAGCTGATCCGCGATAAAGTGCGCCAAAAAGAGCAGCAGCAAGAGAATACGATTGCGCGCAGCGTTTAACGCCTACCTCGCTGGCAGAGGTGGTGTACCTCCCGCCTCCTGCGCTGCCGCCCCTAAAAGGAGTTTTCATTGAGCAAGTCCGCCGCTAAAAAGATTCAAGCCATCCGTGGTATGAACGACCTATTGCCCAGCGACAGCCCTCGCTGGCAATTTTTTGAGGGCAAAGTACGCCAATTGATGCACCGCTACGGCTTCGATGAAATTCGTACGCCAATCGTGGAGCAAACCGCGCTGTTTGCCCGCTCGATTGGCGAAGTCACCGATATCGTCGAGAAAGAGATGTACACCTTCGACGACCGCAACGGTGACAGCCTGACGCTGCGCCCTGAAGGCACCGCCAGCTGCGTGCGGGCGGCAATGGAACACGGCTTGCTGCATAACCAAACCCAGCGGCTTTGGTACCAAGGGCCGATGTTCCGCCACGAACGGCCTCAGAAAGGGCGTTATCGCCAGTTCCATCAGGTCGGCGTAGAGACCTACGGCTTTGAAGGCCCGGATATCGATGCCGAAGTCATACTGCTCTCGGCACGGCTATGGCAAGAGCTTGGCTTGATGGAGCACGTCACCCTAGAGCTTAACTCCCTGGGTTCCGCCGAAGCGCGGGCGGCCTACCGAGACAAACTGGTGGCCTACTTTGAGCAGCACCAGGACGTTTTGGATGAAGACTCCAAGCGGCGTTTAACCAGCAACCCGCTGCGCATTCTGGATTCTAAAAATCCTGATATGGCCGAGATGCTCAACGCGGCCCCGCAGTTGATGGATCATCTGGACGACGAGTCCCGCGCGCATTTCGAGCAGCTCAAAGCGATGCTGGATGCTGCCGGCATTCCGTACGTAGTCAACCCGCGCTTGGTGCGCGGCCTGGACTACTACTGCCGCACCGTATTTGAGTGGACCACCACAGCTCTAGGTAGCCAGGGCACCGTGTGTGCTGGCGGCCGCTACGATGGTCTGGTCGAGCAGCTCGGTGGTAAGCCCACGCCCGCGGTGGGCTTTGCCATGGGTATTGAGCGCTTAGTACTGCTGCTGGAAACTCTGAATTTGGTACCAGCGGATGCCATGGGCGGATGCGATGTCTATCTGGTGCCCATGGATGACAGCGCCACTGTTGCTGCACTCATGCTAGCAGAGCAGCTGCGAAGCGCGCTGCCATCTCTACGCTTACAGCTACACTGCGGCGGCGGAAGCTTCAAAAGCCGGATGAAGAAGGCGGATAAGAGCGCCGCGCCGGTGGCAATTCTGCTGGGTGAGGATGAGCTCGCCAACCAAACCGCCACACTGAAGTTTCTGCGCGATGACCGCGAGCAGCAGCAGGTGGCCCAGGCAGCGTTGGCCGAGACGCTTCGCGAGTTACTGCCTAACCTACCGTCTCATTAACGTAACTGCCCCCAGCGATTCCTGGGGCGGATGAACACTCGTTAGCCGCAAAAGCGGCTGACCCATGAAACAGGAGGCCGCCCGTGGCGGAGCTGAGAAGCGAAGAAGAGCAGCTAGAAGTCGTCAAACGCTGGTGGAAAGAGAACGGAACCTCGCTGATTGCCGGTGCCGTTCTCGCTGCGGCGGGCGTCTTTGGTTGGAACGCATGGCAGAACTACCAAGAGGGTAAGTCAGAGGCAGCTTCTGCCCGATACCAGCAGCTCATCAACATGACCGCTGGCACCACCTTGGAAGGGGATCAGTTAAGCGCGGCACAAACGCTGATTGATGAGCTCACCGACGACTACGGCAACACCCTGTATGCCGAACTGGCACAGCTGCTGGAGGCCCGCCTGGCCGTGCAGGAAGGCGATCTGGCCGCGGCCAAAGCAGCCCTTGAAAGCGTCGCCGACGGCTCGTCACGCCGTTATGTTCAAAGCCTGGCCTGGCTGCGGCTGGCGCGTATCGAATTAGCCGAAGGCAACCCCGAGGCGGCACTGGAGCTATTGGACCAGCCGATCACCGACACGCTGGCCGCCCAACAGGCCAACGTACGCGGCGATGCTCACCTGGCGCTTGGCCAGCCCGAGCAGGCTCGCGAAGCATGGCAAGCCGCGCTGGAGATTGCCCAAACGCAGAACCAGCCGCTTTATGGCGTGCAGCTCAAGCTCGACGATCTCGGCGCCGAGGAGGCGACACAGTGATGACCAACAGCCTGTTAAAACCACGTTTTTCCACTTCGCTGATGCGTGCCACACTGGGCGCCGTTGCGCTGGCCTTGCTGGCGGGTTGCGCCAGCAAGGGTGAGCCTGCCTACACCCCCAAAGAGCTGCGTAGCTTCAATGAAACCTCATCACTGGATAGCCAGTGGCGGCGCAGCGTTGGCGACGGTTTTGGCCGTGCCCGCTACCCGATTGCACCGGCACGCGAGGGTAATACCGTGTTTGCCGCCGATGCCAACGGCCTGGTAGCCGCCTTCAATGCCCAGAGCGGTGAGCGTGAGTGGCAAGTCGAGCTGGATACTCCCATCTCCAGTGCACTCAACGCCATTGCCGGCCAAGTTTACCTGGGCACCCGTAACGGTGAAGTGATCGCCCTCGACCAGCGCGACGGTAGCGTTACTTGGCGCTCGCGGGTCTCCAGCGAAGTGCTGGCCGCTCCGCAGGCCAATCAACAATTGTTGCTGGTTCAGAGCGTGGACGGCCAGATCACAGCCCTGGATCGCGCTAGCGGCGAAGAGCGCTGGGTCTACACCAGCTCTCAGCCTGCTTTAACGCTGCGCGGCACCGGAACGCCGATGGTCATCGACCCGGTCACCTTCGTGGGTACGGCCAACGGACGCCTGGCGACGCTGGACAACCGCAGCGGCCAGCCCCTTTGGGAAATGCAGATTGCCACACCACGTGGCCGTAGCGACGTTGAGCGCCTAGTGGACCTGTCTGGCCAGCCAGTACTTAGCCCCGATGGCCTCCTGTTCGTGACTAGCTACAACGGCCGTGTGGTTGCGCTGGAAGCGACCCGTGGCGGTGTGCTGTGGGAAACCAACCTCTCCAGCCGCCACACGCCGATTCTGGTGGGCGACTTCTTATTTGTGGTCAGCGACGACAGCCACATCGTTGCCTTGGACGCCAACAGCGGCCAAGAGATCTGGCGTAACGATGACCTGGAAGATCGCTGGCTCACCGCCCCCGCCTTTGCCGATGGCCGCATCGTCGTGGGTGATTTTGAGGGTTATGTCCACCTCATCGACGCCCGCGAAGGCAACCTGGTCGGCCGCACCCGTATCGATGATTCGGGTATTAGCGTGCGCCCGGTGACTGAAGGCAGCACCATTCATGTCCAGGCCAACAATGGTCGCCTGGAAACCCTGGAAGTAACTCCATGACACCCGTCATTGCATTAGTCGGTCGCCCCAATGTGGGCAAATCGACGCTGTTTAACCGTCTGACCCGCTCGCGCGATGCGCTGGTGGCAGACTTTCCTGGCCTGACCCGTGACCGTAAATACGGTAACGGCATGCTGGGTGGAAAGGCGTACACCGTCATCGATACCGGCGGTATCAGCGGTGACGAAGAAGGCATCGATGCCGCGATGGCCGAGCAGTCCCTCGCGGCCATCGACGAAGCCGATATCGTGCTGTTCCTGGTCGATGCCCGCGCCGGGTTGAACGTCGCCGACGAAGCGATTGCCAACCACCTGCGCGTCAACCAGAAAAAGACCTGGCTGGTGGTCAACAAGACCGACGGCCTGGAAGAGCACTCGGCCATGGCCGATTTCTGGAAACTGGGCCTGGGTGACCCGTGGCCGATTGCCGCCGCTCATGGCCGCAACGTATCGCTGCTGATTGATACGGTGCTTGAACCCTTCCCCGAACGGGATGCCAGCATTCCTGCCGATACAGGCAGCAAAGGCATTCGCATTGGCGTGATTGGCCGCCCGAACGTGGGTAAATCTACGCTGGTCAACCGCCTGCTCGGTGAAGAGCGCGTGGTAGTATTCGATGAAGCGGGCACCACCCGCGACGCTATCGAAATCCCTTTCGAGCGCAACGGCAAGCCGTACGTGCTGATCGACACCGCCGGCATTCGGCGGCGTAAGAACGTGCGTGAAATCGCCGAAAAGTTCTCGATCATCAAAACGCTGGATGCGATCAAAGAGAGCCACGTGGCCGTCATGGTATTGGACGCCCGCAGCGGCTTGGTTGAGCAGGACCTGCACCTGCTGGACTACGTGCTCACCACAGGGCGTGCGTTGGTACTGGCGGTCAACAAGTGGGACGGGCTGGAGAGCGAAGCCAAAGAGAAGATGCGCGCCGACATCAAGCGCCGTCTGGGCTTTGCCGACTACGCCGAGCTGCACTTTATTTCCGCGCTGCATGGCACCGCAGTGGGCGACTTGTACCCCTCCATTGAGCGGGCGTTTAACGCCGCCAACGCGCACTGGTCGACCAACCGTCTCACCACGCTGCTGCAGGATGCGGTAAGCCAGCATCCGCCCCCCATGGTCAACGGCCGCCGCATCAAGCTGCGTATGGCTCACCAGGGTGGCAGCAACCCGCCGATTATTGTGGTGCATGGCAACCAGACAGCATCGCTGCCTGAGGCTTATCGTCGCTACCTGACCAATACCTTCCGTAAAGTGTTGAAGGTGCGCGGCACGCCGATGCGCTTTGAGTTCCGGTCGGGCAACAACCCGTTCGATAACATGGCGGGCGCCAGCGATAAAGAGAAAGCCAAAAAGCGCGAGCTTAACCGTACCAAAGAGGCGCGCAAAAGCCGCCGTTAAGCGCGGCACTTTGCTTCCCCGCCCGTTGTATACGCAGCGGGCGTTTTTGTTGGCACTACCACCGAATCTACTTGACAGAGCCCCCCTCCCGCCCTCAAATAGCGACGCTTTTCGTCACCTGCTCGACCGATCCTTTCTTATCAACACTTGCCCTTCTTAGGAGGGACGTACATGCACTACGCTTTTCGTCGCGGACGCGGCTTGGTTTTACTGCTGCTGGCGAGCCTGCTAACCGGCTGCTTGGCGTTGCCTCAAACAGGGTTGTTTGCGTTTCGTCTGGCGGTCACATCGCTGGGGATTGAGGACGTACGCATTGGCCCTTACAGCGTCAATGCTGGATTGGACACCAGCGATCTATCGAGCTTGCTGGCCTCTAGCCTGGGTGCTGGCAGCTTGCCGGTGCAAGCCACCTTGGCGATGGGGCTTGGCCTGCCCGCTGGCATGCCTCCGGTGGAGATGTCTGGCTTTCGCTGGACGCTGGACATGCCTGGCGTAGACCCAGTGCAAGGCAATTATGGGCAGAACGTTACCCTCACGTCTGGGGAAGACGCCAATCTCCGCCTGCCGGTGGCCTTTGATGTTCTAGCTGCAGACCACCAGCAAATGACGCCAATGCTAGAGCTGGCCAGCCAACTCGCCAGCCAAGGGGAGCTGCCTGCAGGCAGTGAACTGGCCATTACCCCAGGGGATTTGCGCGGCCTGGGCATGACACTGCCCGCTGGCCTGCTCACCCCGACCATTCGCTTGAACGTGGGCGCCGACGGGCAGCTCATCCCCCAACGCTAAGTCTTGCCAAGCGCGCTACTCACCGCGCTCATGAAGGCGTTTGCGGCCTACGTAGTGGGCCGCAAACTGCCACGCTGTCCGGCCGCTGCGCCCACCGCGTAGCGTGGCAAAACGTACCGCCTCCGCACGGGCGGCCTCATCCCACTCTTGCTGTCCACCAATACGACTCACCCAGTGTTCGCACACTTCAAGATAGGTGGCTTGGCTAAACGGATGAAAGCCTAACCACAGGCCGAAACGGTCTGACAGCGAGATTTTCTCTTCCACCGCATCGCCGTGGTGCAGCTCCTCGCCCACCAACCGGGAGCCACTGTTGTCATCCATCGACTCCGGCAGCAGGTGACGACGGTTCGAGGTGGCATAGAGCAGTACGTTATCTGGTGGCCCGGTCAGCGCGCCGTCTAGCACGCTCTTGAGCGCCTTATACGCGTCATCGTTACCCTCGAAGGAGAGATCGTCACAGTACACTACGAAGCGATGCGGCTGATCCCGCAGTTGTTCCACTAGCAGCGGCAGACTCGATAGATCATGTCGGTCAACCTGGATCAGCCGTAACCCCTCTGTGGCCAGCGAGTTGAGCAGCGCACGTATCACAGACGATTTCCCGCTACCTCGTGAGCCCCAGAGCAGCGCATGGTTAGCTGGCAGCCCCTGCAAAAATGCCCGGGTGTTATCGACCAACGCCAGCTTTTGGCGCTCAATGCCTAGCAGGTCGTCCAGCGTCATGGTGTCTCTCGGCGGTACCGGCACCAACCGCCCGCCCAGTGGGTGGCGCTGCCAGATGGCCGCGACATGGGTGTTCCATTCCACCGGCGTAGGCGCAGGCGGCAGCCAGTGGTCGACATGATCGAGTAACCGCGCTAGGCGCTGGCTTAATTCAGCATCCATCGACATCCCCGGAGTAAGTTACGATAAGGGTTGATTTACCACTAACAGTGGTTATTAACCAGCGCGAAAAACCGCTTACTTTTAGTGAGCGGATGGATAGCGCGGCATCCGCAGGATGCCCTTGCTGACGTTTTGTACAGTGCTATACTACGCACGTCGACACGACCTACCGAGGGGCACTCGGAAAGTGACGTCTGTGGAGACAATGTGAGACCTGGGGGATATGAGTTGGTTCGCCACCGTAAAAATCCCCACCGTGGGACTTTTACGGCGATAACCAAGCCATTCCCTCGGGCAATCGTCTTGGAAACAGAAACCAGGAAGGTAACAACCTGGGAATCCTCTTCCTTTCCGTCGCCAGACGGCAGCGCAAGTTGAGGGAAGGGAGGATGTCAACTTGTGTGCAAGGATCCCCACTCGTCTATAAGGAAACTATCTATGCGTTGGCTTCGCCCATTAGCGGTTACGGCGCTCTGCGCCTCAATCGCCGCCTGTACGACCTCCCCCACCGGTCGCTCGCAGCTATTGCTGCTCTCTGATAGCGAGCTGAACGAGATGGGCCGTCAGGCGTTTACCCAATATCAGCAGGAACTGCCCACAGCGGGTCAGGCAAGCCAGCGCTATGTGCAGTGTATTGCGGATGCCATTGTGGCAGAACTGCCTGCCGAGCAGCAGCAGTTAGACTGGCAAATCCGGGTGTTTGAATCCGAGCAGCCCAACGCCTTTGCACTTCCTGGCGGCTACATGGGTGTGAACACGGGCATGCTGGATATTGCCACAACCCAGGACCAATTAGCCTCTGTGATTGGTCATGAGATTGGTCACGTGCTGGCCAACCACGCCAATGAGCGCGCCTCAACCGAGAGCGCCACGTCATTAGGCCTATCGGTACTCTCCAGCACCTCCGGCATGCAGTCCGCCGGTGGCCAGCAGCTGATGGGGGTACTCGGCATGGGCGCTCAGTACGGCATCGTACTACCATTCTCCCGCGCCCATGAGAGCGAGGCCGATGTGATTGGCCTAGACCTCATGGCCCAAGCAGGCTTCAACCCACGTGAAAGCGTCACTCTGTGGGAGAACATGCAGGCAGCCACCGGCGGCGGCGCGCCCCCCGTATGGATGTCGACCCACCCCGGGCAAGGCCAGCGCATTCAGGGCCTCCAAGCCAACATGGATCGGGCACTGACGAGTTATGAGCAGGCCCGCAACAACGGCCGCACTCCCAACTGCCCGCGTCCATAGCGGCGCTTAGAGGTTTCGATGATCCGTTTGGGTTTACTGCTGTTAGTCCTGCCGATTTTAGTACTGCTGGGCGTCTATTTTTGGGAGCTGGGCGACGTTCGCGCCTGCCAGCTTGAGGGCGGCTACTGGAACTATCTGGAAGGAGCTTGCTACGATACGCCACAACCTTTTGTGTCGTGGCTGCAGCGCTCGCCGCTGCTGGTGAATGGCGGCATGCTGTTATCCGTGGTGGGGCTGGTGATGTGTATGGTGGGGTTTTATACCAAACCGCGTTAGCCCAAGCACAACCTGAATGGGGGCGTTCGCCCCCATTGCCTCAACTATCTCCTATCCCCCTACCGGCTAATAGTTGAGCGATTGCCGCAGCAGCGTGCGCACGCTGGCCGTTTCAGGCCGCACGTTGCGCCATAGAAAAAACGACTCGGCGGCTTGCTCGACCAGCATTCCCAAACCATCCAGCAGCTTGGCGCCTCGCGGCCCTGCCCACTGTAGAAACACCGTCGGCTCTGAACCGTACATCATATCGTAGGCCCAGGCACCTTTGGCAAACAGCGTCTCCGGCAGCGGCGGCAGCTCGCCTGATAGGCTGGCACTGGTACCGTTAATCACCAGATCAAACTGCCCGTCGATGGATGCTAAACCGCCGCCCTGGATATTGCCCAAGTCGGCAAACGCTTGGGCCAACTGCTCGGCTTTCTCTGCCGTGCGGTTGACGATAACGACCTCACTGGGCTGCTCCGCCAGCAGCGGTTCCAATACGCCACGCACCGCGCCGCCTGCGCCGATGACCAGCACACGCTTACCCGCCAGAGGGACGCGGTGATAGGCCAAATCCCGCACTAACCCGATACCGTCGGTGGTATCGCCATAGGTACGCCCGTTACCGCCCACAATCAGCGTATTCACCGCCTGTGCGCGCTTGGCGCGGTGGCTCAGGGTATCGCAAAGCGCAAAGGCATCGCCTTTGAAGGGAACGGTCACGTTGGCACCACGGCCACCATCGGCGATAAACGCCCGCCATGCGTCGGCAAACCCCTCTACCGGCGTCAGCTCGGCGGTGTAACTCATGGCCTGATGAGTCTGGCTGGCAAACTCACCGTGGATCAGCGGCGATTTAGAGTGTTTGATTGGGTTACCAAACACACAGTAGCGGTCAGTCATCGAAGCTCCTTAGGCGTTGTTCTGCTGGGTGGCCTCGGCCAACCAATCGCGTGGCACCAAATAGTCGTGCAGTTGCGCTTCACGGCTGCCCGGCTCGGGAGTGAAAGCGTACTCCCAACGGGCCAGCGGCGGCATGGACATCAGAATGGACTCCGTGCGCCCGCCGCTTTGCAGGCCAAACAGCGTACCCCGGTCCCACACCAGATTGAACTCCACGTAGCGGCCGCGGCGGTAAAGCTGGAAATCACGCTCGCGTTCGCCCCACGCGTCCTGCTTGCGGCGCTCGACAATGGGAAGGTAAGCATCCAGAAAGCTATCACCCACCGCGCGCTGAAACGCAAAACACTCTTCAAAGCTGCCTTCGTTCAGGTCATCAAAAAATAGCCCGCCGACGCCACGGGTCTCCTCGCGGTGCTTCAGATAGAAGTAGTCGTCGCACCACGCTTTGTAGCGCTCGTAAACGCCCTCACCAAAGGGCGCGCAGGCCTCGCGGGCCACTTGGTGCCAGTGCACCACATCTTCAAACACCGGATAGTAGGGGGTTAGGTCAAAACCGCCACCAAACCACCACACCGGCGGCTCACCCTCTTTTGCGGCAATAAAGAAGCGAACGTTGCCGTGGCTTGTCGGCACATTGGGGTTTTCAGGATGCATCACCCAGGAGACTCCCACCGCGTGGAAGCTGCGCCCGGCTAGCTCGGGCCGGGCAGCAGTCGCAGACGGCGGCAGCTGCGCACCGTGGACATGGGAAAAGTTGACGCCGCCTTTTTCGAAAATAGCGCCCGACTCCATCACCCGCGAGCGGCCTCCGCCGCCCTCTTCGCGCTGCCAGCTATCCTCTTTGAACGCGGCCCGCCCATCGGCGGCAGCAAGCCCTTCACAGAGGCGCTCCTGAAGGTCGAGAAGGTACGCTTTAACATCGTCTAGGTGCTCGTGGGCCACGGTAACTCCTGGTGAGGTGAATCGTGAATCGTGAATCGTGAATCGTGAATCGCGAATCGTGAATCGTGAATCGTGAATCGCTGACAGTGTGACGAAGCCGAGCGGCTAGTCACGCATCACTTTGCCGGTCACTAAATCGCGGATGGTGCTGGGTTTGGCATTGCCGCCCAATTCGCCCGCCACGATGGCGGCTACGTCATCGCCAAAGATCGTGGCGACTTCTTCCGCGCTCATAGCGGGCGGATCGCCTGCACGGTTAGCGGAAGTGGAGACGAGCGGCCCGCCAAAGGCTTCGCACAGTGCTTTCATCAGCGGATGGTCGGTGACGCGTAGCGCCACGCTTTGATGAGCGCCGCGTACTAGGCCGTGGCTGCGACCATTGTCCGGCACCAGCCAAGTATTCGGGCCTGGCCAACTGGCCGCCAACGGCGCATGGAGTTCCAACGGCAACTGGTTCAACCAGGGCTGAAATTGCGCGATACTCGCCGCCACCAAAATCACGCCCTTGGCCGGGTCGCGCTCCTTCATACGCATGAGATGCGCCAGCGCTTCGTCGTTATCGGGGTCACAGCTTAACCCCCATACCGCTTCGGTGGGGCAGGCAATCACACCGCCTTTACGCAGCGCGCTCACCGCCGCTTTCACGTCAACCGCCGGTTTCATAGACGCTCCTGATAAGCTCTCAGCCAATCACAAAATTGAGTTTGCATCTTACCATGGCGCTGCCAGCCGCACCCAACCACCCGCCTGCTGCGTCACTTTGCCATCCAGCTCCAGCATCAATAGCCGCTGCTGGCACTCGCTGACCGAGATACCGGTGCTCTGCACCAACACATCAATGGGGGTAGGCGATGGGCCTAAGGCGTTTAACAGATTATCCGCCGACGGTAATTCAATACTCGGTTGATGAGCCAACGGCTCATCGGCTGCAACTGCTAGCGGCGCAGGCACAAAGCGCGACACCCAATGCTGTAACTCTTCGAGAATATCGTCCACATGGCGTACCAGGGTGGCGCCACTACGCAACAGTTGCAGGCAGCCACGAGCCTGGACATTGTGTAGCGAACCCGGCAGCGCAAACAGCTCGCGACCCTGCTCTAGGGCGAGGCGGGCGCTGACGAGCGAGCCACTCTTCTCGGCTGCTTCAACCACTAAGGTGCCTAGCGAAAGGCCCGTTACAATTCGGTTGCGCCGGGGGAAGAAGGCCGGACGGGCCACAGTGCCTGGTGGATGCTCAGAGAGCAGCAAGCCGCCCGGTAGCGTACTGAGCTGTTCATACAAATCTCGATGGCGGGCGGGGTAGATGACATCAATACCACAGCCAAGCACGGCAATGGAGCTTCCACCTGCGGCGAGCGCCGCACGCTGAGCCACGCCATCCACACCCAGCGCCATCCCGCTGACAATGCACCAGCCTCGGTTGGCCAGCTCCCGGGCAAACGCCTGGGCATGTCCACTCCCTTCCGACGTTGGGCGACGAGTACCTACCATGGCAAGGCCTGGGGCCTCTAACGCGCGAAGATCGCCCTGGGCCCATAGCACTGCTGGCGGGTCAGGAAGTTGGTTTAAAAGGTCTGGCCATGCAGGATGGTCGCGGTGAAGCAGATGGCGGTTGGGGCCTTCTTGTAACCAGGAGAGGGTGTCATTGACCGTTTGTTGCAGCGGGCTGCGTTCTGGCTGCGCCAGCCACAATCGCAGGGCATTGGCGGCATTGCTGGGCAAAGTCGCTAGCCACCCTTGTGGCCATTGAGGCTTGCGCGCCACCATTTGCGCAATCCGCGCAGCGCCCATACCGGGCAAAGCATTTACCGCCAGCCACTCCTTAGCGTCCATAGAGCTCCCCTTATATCAAATCTTGATGCACACCTTAGCGCGTCGGCGTGTGTACACTATCTCCCACTGCCAGCACCCTTGAGGCCTGCATGACCAAGGCGTAACTCATATGATTATAGGGCCTGAACACCATCACCAATCCTGCCTCGGTATTGGGCAACCGCAGCAGCTCTTGGGTACGTGGGTCAATTACCAACTCCCCTTGCTGGTCTACGCGCAATACATGGCCCGGCTGTAGGCCGTCTTGCGTTCCCAGGTCCAGTGCCACCACTTGCAGCCGCCCAATAAATCGTACTCCGCCCGGTACCGCAACAATCTGGCCCGACACGTTATTCAACGGTGCACGGGGAACAAAGGCATCGCTTAGCTCACGATCTTCTAGAGGCAGCAGGATGTCGTTATTACGCACTTCTTGGTAGGCGCTAAGCACTTCGATGCGAGCAATATCGCCCTCGCTGCCCAGGTAGCGCGCCTCGCCAATATTGATCAACTCATCGCCCAACAGTGCGCCATTGGCTGATACATAGGGCTCGCCTGGATGGTAGATGCCCAGGCGCGTTCTGGCGGGTACGCTGCCACGCACGTACAGGGTATCGCCTGCGCCGCTAATCAAGCGCTGGTTATCGCCGCCCACCACATACGCAAGCTCCTGCGGGCTCTCTCCTGGCTCCACCACGCGATGCTCCCGTAGAAAGGCGCGCACCACCTCCATCGGAATAGGAGTAATCGCCTCTCGTTTAGGCACTGTACGCATCTGCGGCGAGAGCTTTACGACCCCTTGGCCCCGCTCCACAGAAAGGCATGGTTGGCCTTGGCATGTCCCCAATACCAGCACATCGCCGGGGTAGATAAGGTGCGGGTTACGAACTTGCGGATTCGCCTGCCATAGCGAAGGCCACTGCCAGGGCGAGCGTAAATAACGGGCGGAGATATCCCACAGCGTGTCGCCAGGCACTACTTCGTAGCGCTGTGGCGCATCGTTGCGCAACCCTTCCACGGCTAAGGCTGGCTGGCTGACCGACAGCACCCACATTAAGAGCACGCCAAAGACGCTATAATAAAGAGGCTTTAGAGCCACCATCCGATTCTCCCCAGGCAGTCGTTGGTGAAGCGGTTTAAGGGGCTGCACGGTGTCGCGCGTGCCCAGGATCGCTATCAGCATGATATAGTGGTCAATAGTAAAGTAGTTAGGCTCGCCGACACAGGTGGCAGCCAGCTCATCTTAAAGACTCAGCATAACGGTGATTGTAACGCCATGGCCAAACTTCCTATTCTCGAATTCCCCGACGAGCGCCTGCGCACCAAGGCGGTACCGGTGGAAACCGTTGACGACGAGGTCCGCCAGCTCGTCGACGATATGTTGGAGACCATGTACGACGCGCGCGGCATCGGCCTTGCCGCAACGCAAGTCGATGTCCATCGCCGCGTGGTGGTGATGGATGTCAGCGACGATAACTCCCAGCCGCTGGTGCTGATTAACCCGCGCTACGAGCCCATTGGCGATGCCAAAGAGCCGCTCTCCGAGGGCTGTTTGTCGATCCCTGAATACTACGCTGAAGTGCCGCGCTACCTGAAAGTGAAGCTCAACGCGCTGGATCGTAACGGTGAGCCCTACGAGCTGGAAGCAGATGGCCTACTGGCCCATTGCATTCAACATGAGTACGACCATCTGGAAGGCGTACTATTTGTGGATTACCTCTCACCGCTCAAGCGCGACCGGGTGATGAAAAAAATGCAAAAGCGCCACAAGCTGATGAACGACGCCTAACCGGCACCTCATCACCTGGCCACTGGCCGAGCTGACACGCTGCCCGCAGGCACTCGCCTGTAACAACAGCGCTGCCTCTCGGCCTTTGTGCGTTTCATAGATGGCACTTTCTCTCTTCTCCTAAGGGCTCTCCACCATGTCACCGTTACGCGTTGTTTTTGCTGGCACGCCAGACTTCGCCGCCTCCAGCCTTGCTGCCGTTCTCGACAGCGAACACGAAGTCGTGGCGGTTTACACCCAACCCGACCGCCCTGCTGGACGCGGCCGCAAGCTCACGCCCAGCCCGGCCAAACAGCTAGCACAAGAGCACGGGCTGCCGGTGGTCCAACCCGCCAGTCTCAAAGACGCCGATGCTCAAGCCGAACTGGCGGCACTGAACGCCGATGTGATGGTCGTGGTCGCCTATGGGCTGCTGCTACCCCAAGCGGTGCTGGACACGCCGCGCCTAGGCTGCATTAACGTGCACGCCTCGCTGCTGCCCCGCTGGCGCGGTGCGGCGCCGATTCAGCGCGCCATTGAAGCGGGCGACAGCGTCTCCGGTGTGACCATCATGCAAATGGATGCGGGGCTGGATACCGGCGCCATGCTGTATGAAGTGCGTACCCCAATTACCTCCCGCACCACCGGTGGCGACCTCCACGACCGGCTGGCCATTCAAGGTGCTAATGCGCTGATCCACGTGCTGGACAACCTCGACAACGGCAGCCTAGAGGCAACGCCTCAGCCGGAAGAGGGCGTGACCTACGCCGCCAAGCTCAGCAAAGCCGAGGCCGAGCTAGACTTTAGCCAGCCCGCCGAGCAGCTGGCGCGCAAAATCCGCGCCTTCAACCCGTGGCCGGTGGCTTGGTGCACGCTAGGTAACGACCGCCTGCGCCTACTCATGGCCAGCGTCGAGCAAGGTGAACAGCCGCCATCGCCCCCCGGTACGCTGTTGGAACATGGCGATGATCACCTGCGTATTGCCTGCGGCGAACAAGGGCAAGAAGTGCTGTGTGTCAGTCGTGCCCAGCTACCTGGCGGCAAAGCGATGGCGGTACGCGACTTATTAAACGCCCGCCAAACCTCACTCACCGTCGGCGTTCGCCTTGGGCAAACCCCGCAAGGAGCTAGCCAATGAGCCAGCAACGCCCAGCCAAAGGCGGCAGCGGCCTAGATGTCCGCGCAGCCGCTGCCCGTAGCCTCGTCCCGGTTCTCACTGATAAAGGGTCGCTGGCCAGCTTGGATGAACATAGCGTAGTGGCCCGAGACCGTGGCCTGCTGAAAGAGCTCTGTTACGGCACCTGCCGCCGCCTTCCACGCCTAGAAGCACTGGCTAGCCAGCTCCTCAAACAGCCATTTAAAAAGCGCGATGCCGATATCCACGCTCTGCTGCTGGTAGGTATTTATCAGCTGCTTTATATGCGCATTCCTGCCCACGCAGCGGTAGGAGAAACCGCCGGGGCAGCACGCCTGCTTGGCAAAGAGTGGGCCACCCGAGTATTGAACGGCTGCCTGCGACGCCTGCAGCGTGAAGCCGACGCGCTGCAAGAAGTCGCTGATCGTGACGAAAACGTTGCCCTGGAGCATCCGCCCTGGCTGCTGGACGCCCTGCGCCACGCTTGGCCCGAACAGTGGCGTGCCATTGCCCAGGCCAATAACGAGCCAGGACCGATGACCCTACGCGTCAACCAGCACTATAACGACCGTGAAGCGTATCTCCAGCAGCTGACCGAGCAAGGCTTAGACGGGCATCTCTGTTGTCACGCTCCAGACGGCATTACGCTAACAACGCCCTGCGACGTTGCCATACTGCCCGGTTTTGAGCAGGGCCACGTCAGCGTGCAGGATGAAGCGGCGCAGCTCTCTGCAGCGCTGCTTGGCCCGGCGCTCGCCCCACGCCCCGGTGCTCACGTATTGGATGCTTGCTGCGCGCCTGGCGGCAAAACCGCCCATCTGTTAGAGCAGTTTGATATTGCACTCACCGCCATTGATAACGACAACCAGCGGCTGGCGCGGGTGGACGATACGCTCAGCCGCTTAGGGCTGAGCGCCGAGCTAAAGCACGCCGACGCCACTACCCGCGACTGGTGGAGCGGCACACCGTTTGACGCCATTTTGTTGGACGCCCCTTGCTCGGGCACGGGCGTGATTCGTCGCCACCCGGATATCAAAGCGCTACGCCGTAAAGAGGATATTCGTCAGCTCGCTAAACTGCAGCGCCAACTGCTGGATAACCTCTGGCCGCTACTGCGTCCTGGCGGCACGCTGCTCTACGCCACTTGCTCAGTGCTGCCCGAAGAGAATGCGGCACAAATCGATGCGTTTCTGGCCCGCACACCGGATGCCAACGCCACCACGCCCCACGATGTGGCCTGGGGAGAGCAGAGCGGTCAGGGACGCCAGCTGTTTCCTACCGTAAACAGTCACGATGGCTTTTTTTATGCCAGACTAGAGAAGCGCACAGCCTAAGCACTAGGCCGCCTTTTCATGACACGCAAGGAGATAGCATGAGTCATCACACCTATAAGCACATTGAGCTAACCGGTTCATCCGAAAAAGGGATTGAGGAAGCCGTGCAGAACGCCCTGGCGAAAGCCTCCGAAAGCGTTCAAAACATGCGCTGGCTCGAAGTCACCGACACCCGAGGCCATATTGAAGATGGCCGCGTGGCCCACTGGCAAGTGACCGTCAAAGTCGGCTTCACTCTGGAGTAATTCCCTACCTGCTTTTCGACGGCGGCTGGTTTACACTGGCCGCCGTCTTTATTGCAGCGCACACCGCAAGCCGGAAACGCGCTGGCGCTTATAACGGAACCGATGCTTAGCGATGAAAATCATCATTCTCGGCGCCGGCCAAGTCGGCGGCACCCTGGCGGAGCACCTTGCCCGCGAGGAGAACGACATCACCGTCGTCGATACCGACGGTGCAAAACTGCGCGAGCTGCACACCAAGCTGGATATCCGCACGGTGACCGGCGCAGGCTCCTACCCCATCGTGCTGCGCCAGGCGGGCTGCGAAGACGCCGATATGCTGATCGCGGTGACCAACACCGACGAGATCAATATGATCGCCTGTCAGGTGGCCCACACGCTGTTTCGCACCCCCACCAAAATTGCCCGGGTGCGCTCCACCGCTTACCTCACTCGTAAGGGCCTGTTTGCCCACGAAGCGATCCCCATCGACGTACTGATCAGCCCCGAGCAGGTGGTCACCGACCACGTGCGCCGCTTGATTGAGCACCCGGGCGCGCTACAGGTACTGGAGTTTGCCGGGGGTTTAGTGCAGCTGGTGGCAGTGAAAGCCTTCTACGGCGGCCCGCTGGTGGGCCAGGATTTGGCCTTTTTGGGCAAGCATATGCCCAACGTGGAAACCCGCGTGGCGGCGATTTATCGCCGCAACCGGCCGATCATTCCCCGGGGCGACACGGTGATTGAAGCCGACGACGAGGTGTTCTTCCTGGCCGCCCGCCGGGATATTCGTGCGGTGATGAGTGAGCTGCGTAAGGTGGAGCGGGACTTCCGCCGCGTGGTGATTGCCGGGGGCGGCAATATCGGCGAACGGCTGGCGGAGCACTTAGAGCACAGCCATCAGGTGAAGATCATCGAGCACAGCCTGGAGCGCTGCACCACGCTTTCCGAGCGGCTGGATCGCACCGTGGTGCTCCACGGCAGCGCCACCAGCAAGCGGCTGCTGGAAGAGGAGAACATCGAAGACTGCGATATCTTCTGCGCGCTGACCAACGACGACGAAGTGAATATCATGTCGTCGCTGCTCGCCAAGCGGCTGGGGGCTAAGAAGGTGCTTACCCTCATCAACAACGCCGCCTACGTGGATTTGGTGCAGGGCGGCGATATCGACATTGCTATTTCCCCTCAGCAGGCCACCATCGGCAGCCTGCTGACCCACGTGCGCCGGGGCGATATCGTCAATGTGCACTCGCTGCGCCGGGGTGCGGCGGAGGCCATCGAAGCGATTGCCCATGGCGATAAGCAGTCGTCCAAGGTGGTGGGCCGTACCATCCGCGAGATCGACCTACCCGACGGCACCACCATCGGCGCCATCGTGCGGGGCAAAGAGGTCATTATCGCCCATGGCGACGTGCGGGTGGAAAGCGGCGACCATATCATTCTGTTTGTGATCGATAAGCGGCGTATTCGCGACGTTGAGCGCCTGTTCCAGGTCGGATTAACGTTTTTCTAAGGAGCCGGCCAGCGTATGAGACAACCACCACTATGAGTTTGCGGGTCATTCTACGTATTTTGGGCCTGCTGCTGATGCTTTTCAGCCTAACGATGCTGCCCCCCATGCTCATGTCGCTCTGGTTTCGAGACAGCGTCTGGCACGCGTTCATGAGCGGCATTGGGATTACCGTCATGACGGGGCTGTTTCTCTACCTGCCCAACCGCCGTGCTCACAAAGAGCTACGTATCCGTGACGGCTTTATTATCGCCGCGATGTTCTGGACGGTACTGGCCCTATTTGGTTCGCTGCCGCTCATGCTGTTTGGCGAAGGCTCACTGAGCATTACCGATGCGGTCTTTGAGTCGTTTTCCGGCCTGACGACCACCGGTGCCACAGTGATTACCGGCATCGATTTTTTACCGGAATCGGTGCGCTATTATCGCCAGCAGCTGCAGTGGCTAGGCGGTATGGGGATCGTGGTACTGGCCGTGGCTATTTTGCCTACCCTGGGCGTGGGGGGGATGGCCCTTTACCGCACCGAAATTCCAGGGCCATTGAAAGACTCCAAGCTAACCCCACGAATTACCGAAACCGCTAAAGCGCTCTGGTATATCTACGCAACGCTCACGTTTGCCTGCATGGTCGCCTATATGCTGGCGGGGATGAGCTGGTTTGATGCGCTGGGGCACAGTTTTTCCACCGTCGCCATCGGCGGCTTTTCAACCCACGATGCCAGTATTGGCTACTTTAATAGCGCCGCCATCGAGCTGATCTGCATCAGCTTCATGCTGATTTCGGCGGTGAGCTTCAGCCTCCACTTCGTGGCCTGGCGCGAGAAGCGCCTGACCCACTATTTTCAAGACCCGGAAGCCCGATTTCTGCTGCTGTTCCTGACGGGTCTGACCGTGATTACCGTGATTACCCTGTGGCTCACCGATACCTACGACGATATCGTGGGGCTACGCCATGCGCTGTTTGAGGTTGTCTCAGTGGCCACCACCGCAGGCTTTGCCGTGGCGGACTTTTCCGGGTGGCCGGGCGCACTACCGTTTCTGCTGTTTGTGGCCGCTTTTGTCGGCGGATGCTCCGGCTCTACCGCCGGGGGGATGAAGGTCATCCGTATTATCCTGATCTTGAAACAGGGCATGCGCGAAGTCATGCGGCTCATTCACCCCAATGCCGTGATTGCGGTGAAGGTCGGCAAAGTGAGCGTTCCCGATAGCATCGCCCAGGCCGTCTGGGGATTTTTCTCTGCCTATGTCATGCTGTTCTTTTTGATGCTGGTGGGCGTGATGGCGACGGGCGTCGATCAGGTAACGGCGTGGTCCTCCGTTGGCTCGGCGCTGAACAATCTTGGCCCCGCCTTAGGAGAAGCCAGCAGCCACTATGGCGATCTGCCCAGCCTCGCCAAATGGATTTTAGTGCTTGCCATGCTGCTGGGCCGCTTGGAAATTTTTACGGTACTGGTGCTGTTTACCCCGGCTTTTTGGCGCCGTTAAACGCGCATCACTCGTTACTTTTTTGTTGAGACTTTTTAATGAATCAAGATGATGCAACACCGCTGGCCCAGGAAAGCAGTTCCCTCCCAGCTACCAGCGGCCCGCTGAAAACCATTCAGGTGGGCGGCACGTACTACACCCTGCTAGGCACCGCCCACGTCTCTGCCGAGAGCGCCAACGACGTTCGCCAACTGATCGACAGCGGTCACTTCGATGCCGTCGCCATTGAGCTGTGTGACGCCCGTCACCACAGCATGGACAACCCAGACGCCATGGGCGAGCAGGACTTGTTTCAGGTGTTCAAGCAAGGCAAAGCGGGCATGGTGGCGGCGAGCCTGGCGCTCGGTGCCTTTCAGCAACGGATCGCCGAGCAGTCCGGTATTCAGCCGGGGGCTGAGATGCGTGCAGCCATTGAAGAGTGCCGTACGCGCAACCTGCCGCTACTGCTGGTAGACCGAGATGTCGGCATCACTTTGAAACGCATTTATCGCAACGTGCCTTGGTGGCAGCGCTTCTCGCTGTTTTCAGGGCTGATTGGCAGCGTGCTTTCTCGCCAGGATGTCTCCAAAGAGGACATCGAAAAGCTCAAAGAGGGTGACATGCTAGAGGCCACCTTCAGCGAGTTTGCCGCTGAATCCGAAGCGCTCTACACGCCCTTAATTCGCGAGCGTGACCGCTATATGGCGCTGCGTTTGGCGGAGGAAGCGCCGCCTGGGCGCTACCAGAACGTGCTGGTGGTATTGGGCGCTGGACACTTGAAAGGCACGGGCGAGCACTTGGAAACACCGCTGCCGGACAACCCCACGGTGGAGCGTGAGTCTCTCGAAGCCACACCGCCCCCTTCCAAACTGTGGAAAGCCGCCCCCTGGCTGATTACGGCGCTCGTCATTACCGGTTTTGTGGTGGGCTTTTCACGCAATACCGACCTTGGCTGGCAGCTGGTCATCGAGTGGTTCTTGATTAACGGCATTCTGTCTGGCGGCGCGACGATTGCGGCGCTTGCTCACCCGGTCACGGTGATTGCTACCTTCTTCGCTGCACCACTTACATCGCTTAACCCCACCATTGGCGCGGGCTTTGTAGCGGCGGGGGTCGAGCTGTATATGCGCAAGCCCAAGGTGCGCGACTTCTCCACCCTGCGCCATGATGTGACGCAGTTAAAAGGTTGGTGGCAGAACCGTGTCTCTCGCACCCTGCTGGTGTTTATCTTAGCCACCGTAGGTTCTGCCATTGGTACCTGGGTGGCAGGCTTTAGAATTGCAGGCGCGCTCTTTGGCAGCGGCGCGGCGTGAACAGCGTTAAACAAGCCCCTGGCAGGCGGATGCGCTGCTTCTGCTCGTCACCGCCTTGGCTGCGGGTGGTTGGATTTTTTCTAAAGAAGCGCTGGCAGGCATGCCGCCTTTGCTGTTTATCGGCACACGCTTTTTATTAGCCGGGCTGATCCTGCTAGGGTTTGCCTGGCCTACCCTAACGCGCATGCCTCTACGCCGGGTGCGCCGCGGCCTGCTGGTGGGCGTTTTGTTCAGCGCGGCGATCGCCTTTTGGGTACTGGGGCTTAACTACTCCGACCATCTGGGCGAGAGTGCCTTTATCAACAGCCTGGGGATTCTCCTGGTGCCTGTAGTGGCACGACTGCTGTTTGGCGACCGCCCACCTCGCTCTACTTGGGTCGCGCTACCCGTGGCGCTGCTCGGGTTTGCCCTACTATCGCTCAATGCAGGCTTTAACGTCGAGGCCAGCCAGCTGCTGATGGTGTGCGCCGCGCTCTGTTTTGCGCTTTTGATCAACGTCAATGCCCGCGTAGTGCGCAATGTGCCTGCGCTGCCGCTAACCACGCTGCAACTGATCTCGGTAGGCGTGGTGCTAACGGGGCTTTCCCTGGTGGTGGAGCATCAGCCGCTGGCGCTCAGCCCGTCGATTCTCGGCTGGTTCATGACCAGCGTGCTGCTGGCCAGCTCGCTGCGCTTCTTTCTGCAAATCAAAGCGCAGAGTATGACCACGCCTAGCCATGCGGCGGTGATTCTGATGCTAGAAGCCGTCTGGACCGCGCTGTTTGCCGCCTGGTGGTTTGGCGAAACCATGACCGCATTGCAACTGCTGGGCTGTAGCCTGATCTTTATGGCACTACTGATCAATCGCTGGTACTGGGTCCGCAAAGTGCTGCTGCGCTGGCTGCCCGGTGGCAATCCTTCCCGCTAACCATGCTCTTCTGCCCGCTGCCGCTCCAATAGCCGCTGCATGGCTGCCGTAGGCTCTTCGATCTTGCGATAATAGCGGCTCTCTGCGTAGCTATCGTTGAACACATCAAAGTAGTCATCCAGCACGCTTGCCGCCGTTTCATCACCGCTCTGGCGCAGCAGCTCAATCGCTACCTCGGCGGTGCACAGATGCGCTTTCGAGGCGGGCTTGCGCAGCCGGTAGCGGGTCTCCCGCTCGGTGCGCAGCGGCAGTACCGGCAGTGCATCCAGGTAAGGGCTTTTGCGGAACATGCGCCGCGCCTGTCGCCAGGTGCCATCCAAAATGATGAATACCGGTATGCGCGCCTGCTGCTTGGCGGCATGCACCGCGTCAATATCCACCACGCGGTCGGCGTAATCTGGCTGGTCATCAGGAAAAATCACGAACGGCGCATAGCGCGGATCTTGCAGCAGCGCGGCCAGCGCCTCGTCCGGCGCCGTGCGATACCAGGTAAATACGCGGGTGTTGGTGAGTACATCGCCAATCAAACGCCCGGTATTGGTCGGTTTGTAGTGTTCAATGGAGTGGGTCAACAGCCATACCTGAGCGTCGCTCTCCGCCTTCACCTGATACGGGCAGAGGCAGTTCAGCTCGGGCAAGTTGCAGCCTTCGCAGCGTTTGACGAAGCTGCCCCGCGCTTTGAATTCACGCCGAGGCGGGCGCGGATGCCCGGTGGCCGGGTCGCGGTCGGTCAATGCATCGTGCTCGGGGGGCAGCGAGGTCGCGTCAGGCATCTGCGCTCCAGTGGGTCGTCAAAGGGCGCAAAGTATAAAGCAGGCCATACATCCTGACGAATACTCCCTACAGTCAAGCACCATGGTAAACCAACCATCTTCAAAAAGTTGACACCCTCAGCACAGCCCCGCTAGAGTCCTGTCAACTTTCAAAAGAATATAGGTTTACCCGTGACCGCTACCTCGACTGCTTCTCACGCGGCGGATGCCGCGCCGCGCCACGACTGGACGCTTGACGAGATCAATGCGCTGTTTACGCTGCCCTTTAACGACCTGCTGTTTCAAGCCCAGCAGGTGCACCGGGCACATTTCGATGCCAACGCGGTGCAGGTGTCTACCCTGCTGTCGATCAAGACCGGGGCCTGCCCGGAAGACTGCAAGTACTGCCCCCAATCGGGTCACTACAACACTCAGCTGGAAAAAGAGAAGCTGCTGGAAATAGAGAAAGTGGTGGCCCAGGCCAAGGCCGCCAAAGAGGCAGGCGCCAGCCGCTTCTGCATGGGGGCCGCGTGGCGCAGCCGCGGGATAAAGATTTAGTGGTGGTGGAAGAGATGGTGCGCCAGGTGAAAGCGCTGGGGCTTGAGACCTGTATGACGCTGGGTATGGTCGACGGCGAGCAGGCCACACGGCTGGCCGCCGCGGGGCTGGACTACTACAACCACAACCTCGACACCTCCCCCGATTACTACGGCGAAATCATCACCACCCGCACCTACAGCGACCGTTTAGAAACCCTGGCCACCGTTCGCGATGCCGGTATGAAAGTGTGCTCTGGCGGTATTTTAGGCATGGGTGAAGGCGCACAGGATCGCAGCGCTCTGCTGCAGCAGTTGGCTAAGCTCTCTCCGCATCCTGAATCGGTGCCTATCAACATGCTGGTCAAAGTGCCGGGGACGCCACTGGAGAACGTCGATGATTTAGACCCACTGGAGTTCATCCGCGCCATTGCCGTGGCGCGCATCATGATGCCCCAGAGCCACGTGCGCCTCTCCGCAGGCCGGGAGCAGATGAGCGAATCCACCCAGGCGCTTGCCTTTCTGGCCGGTGCCAACTCGATTTTCTACGGCGACAAGCTGCTGACCACCGGCAACCCCCAGGCAGAGCGCGACCGTGCGCTGTTTGCCAAGCTGGGCCTGCACCCCGAGCGCCGCGATACCTGCGAAGACGACACGCAGCATACCGAGCGGCTGGCCCAACAGGCGCAGCGCAACGCCCAGGCAGAGCGCGCTGCGGCGCTGGCGGTGGATGCCAGTGTCTGAGGTGTGGCACCAGCGCTTAGCGGCAGCCCGCGATGAGCGCGAGCGCCAGCAGCGCTGGCGCAGCCGCCGCGTCTCTGCCCATGGGGCACTCGACTTTGCAGGCAACGACTATCTAGGCCTTGCTCAAGACCCACGCGTACAGGCGGCCCAGGCCGAAGGCGCGAAACGCTTTGGCGCTGGGGCCGGCGCATCGCACTTAGTCAGCGGGCATCTGGGCATTCACGATGCCCTGGAAGAGGCGTTGGCTGAGTGGACCGGACGGGAGCAGGCGCTGCTGTTCTCCACCGGCTATATGGCGAACCTGGGCGTGTTGCAAGCGCTGGCGGATTCCCACACCGCGATTTTTCAGGACCGCCTCAATCACGCCTCGCTACTCGACGGGGCCGCGCTGAGCGGCGCCCGCTCCCGACGCTACCACCACCGGGATGGCCACGACTTACAGCGTTTGCTTGCGCTCAGCACGGCCACCCATAAACTGGTGGTAAGCGACGGCGTGTTCAGCATGGATGGCGATATTGCTGACGTCGGCGAACTTGCCCACATTAGCCAGCAGCACGGCGCCTGGCTGATGATCGACGATGCCCACGGGCTCGGTGTACTGGGTGAACACGGCGCGGGCTGCGTAGAAGGCGTTGATAGCCAGGCAGTGCCGATCTTGGTCGGCACCTTGGGCAAAGCGCTGGGCACCGCAGGCGCGTTTGTGGCGGGCGACGCCGCGCTCATCGAGCACCTAATTCAGTTTTCCCGCAGCTATGTGTACACCACCGCCCAACCGCCCAGTATTGCCGCCGCCACGCTAGAAGCGCTCACCATCGTGCAGCGGGAGCCGGAGCACCGCCAGCGGCTCGCTCGCCATATTGATTACTTCCGCCAGCAGGCTATCGCCTTGGGGCTGCCAATCGGACACTCCCACACGCCGATTCAACCGCTGCTGCTGGGAAGCGAGCAGCGCACCCTGGCCTGGGCGGCCACGTTCGATGAGCACGCTATCCAGGTAGGGGCGATTCGGCCACCCACGGTGCCCAACGGCGAGTCGCGGCTGCGCATCACGTTAAGCGCCCGCCATACCCAGAGCGATATCGACAGGCTCTTGGAGGTCGCCGCCGCCTGCCTGAACGAGGAGCAGCGATGAAGCTCATCCTGCTCTCGGGCTGGGGCGTCGACCGCCGTATATGGCAGACGCTTTCGGAGCATTGGCCCAATACGGTCGACCCCAGCGCAGTGGAGTGGCCCGGCTACGGCGATGCTCCGGCGCTACCCACCCCCACACACATTGAAGCGCTCGCCGAGCGTATGGCATCTAAGCTACCCAGCGATGCCGTCTGGGTGGGCTGGTCGCTGGGTGGGCTGCTGGCCACGGCGCTGCTCAATCATCTGCCGCCGCCCAAGGCCCTGTTGCTACTGGGCGCAGGCAGCCGTTTTTGTAGTGACGCGGAGAGTGATGGCGGTGTGAGGAGCGACGAGCTTGCCAGCTTTAAGCGCGCCTTCCACCGTGACCCCGTTGCCACGTGGCGGCACTTTCTGCGCTGGCAGGCCCAGGGCGAACCCAATGCCCGCGAGGCTCACCGCCAGCTACGCGCACGGTTAGGTGAAACACCCCACGCCGATACCGACACGCTCGCGCAAGGGCTCATGTGGCTTGAAACGCTGGATAACCGGGCACTGCTTGCCAGCCCTCCCTGCCCTATCCGCCGATTGGCAGGCGCCCACGACCCGCTACTACCAAGCAGCACGCGCCAGCAAGCGCTTCGACTGGAAGCCGCAGGACACTGCCCCATGCTCTCCCAGCCCGCCCAGCTGGCGGCACGGCTGGCCGAGCAGGCCACGCGGGCGCTACAGGAGCCGCGATGAACACACCGGTCACCTCGCTGCCACTGCCCCGCTGGCAGGAGCGTGTTGCTCGGGCTTTTTCACGGGCGGCACCACGCTACGATGATCTCGCTAGCGCCCAGCGCGATATCGGCGAAGCGCTCTGGCAAACGCTGCCGCAGAGCGCCCAGCAGGTGCTCGACCTTGGCTGCGGCACCGGCTACTGGACCCAGCGGCTGGCGAGCCACTACCCAAACGCCACCACCACCGGGCTCGACCTGGCGCCGGGTATGCTCGCCCACGCCCAGGCACAGTATGGCGATGCCATACGCTGGCAACAGGGAGATGCCGCCGCGCTGCCGCTGGACGACGCAAGCGTGGATCTCGTGTTCTCTAACCTGGCGATTCAGTGGTGCCCGGATATCGGCGCGGTGATGCAGGAGTTGGCGCGGGTGCTCGCCCCTAGCGGGCAGGCGCGCATCACCACCCTGCTGCCCGGCACGCTTCATGAGGTGGCCACCGCCTGGCAGCGGCCCGAGGCCCTGCTGCAAACGCCGGACGCCAGCACCGTACAGCGGGCGATTGCGCGAAGCGGCTTGCGGCTTACCCACTACGTGCGCGAGCAGCGGCGCTTTTTCTACCCCGACCTGAATGCCGTCATGGCCTCCATCAAGGGCGTGGGCGCCCAAGTAGCCAGACCCAACGCTCGGCTGACCCGCCAAGCGCTTGCCACCGCCCAGGTTCGCTATGAATCGCTGCGCACGCCGCAGGGGCTGCCGGTGAGCTACCACTGCCTGACGCTACAACTGGAAAGCGCGAGATGAACAACACCTATTTTGTCACCGGTACCGACACCGACGCGGGCAAAACCCTGGCCACCAGCGCGCTGCTGGGCGCCGCCCGCCAGCGCCAGCTCACCACGCTGGGGTTGAAGCCTATTGCCTCTGGTAGCGAGGCCACGCCCAATGGCCTGCGCAACCGCGATGCCCTGGCGCTACAGGCGCAAAGCTTCCCGCCGGTGGATTACCCGACGATCAACCCCTGGGCCTTTGCTCCCGCCATTGCGCCGCATCTCGCCGCCCTGGAAGCAGGCGCGGTGCTTAACGTGGCAAGCGTTACTCAGGCGCTCAACGACACGTTAACCGACACGCCACGGGACCTGACGCTAATCGAAGGCGCAGGCGGCTGGCGAGTGCCGCTGAACGAGGAGGAGGATTTTTCCGACCTGCCCCGCGCGCTCGGGCTGCCGGTGATTCTGGTGGTTGGGCTGAAGCTGGGCTGCCTTAACCATGCCCGGCTCACCGCCGAGGCCATCGCCGCCGATGGCTTAACGCTGGCGGGCTGGGTAGGCAGCGTAGTGGACTCAGCCTTTGCCGACGACAGCCCGCGCTTTGCAGCCAATGTGGCGCTGCTGAAACGCGCTCTGCCCGCCCCTTGCTTGGGCATCATTCCTCATTTAGCTACGGCAGATGCGCCCACCGCGCAGTACTACCTCTCCCTTGATGCGCTGCTCCCCCTCGCCACCCAGGAGGCGACGCCATGAACTCCCCCGTTTGGCACCCCTATGCCCATCTCAAAACCCAAACGCCTGCGCCCAAAGTGGTCGGCGGCAGCGGCAGCTACTTTACGCTGGAAAGCGGCGAGCGCCTGCTGGATGCCACCTGCTCCTGGTGGTGCATGATTCACGGCTACGGCCATCCGCGCCTCGTCGCCGCCATCCGCGAGCAGGCGGGGGAGCTTTGCCATGTGATGCTGGGCGGCCTGACCCACGATCCCGCCGACCAGCTCGCACAAGAGCTGGTGCGCATTACCCCGCCGGGGCTGAATCATGTGTTCTTCTCCGATAGCGGCTCGGTGGGCATGGAAGTCGCCATGAAGATGGCGCTGCAGTACCAGGTGCTGAGCGGCCACCCCGGCAAGCGCAAGATGCTCTCGCTGATGAAGGCGTACCATGGCGACACCACCGGCTGCATGGCGGTATGCGACCCCGAAGAGGGCATGCACGGCCTGTTCGCCAGCCTGCTGCCTCAGCACCACTTCGCCCCGGCCCCCACGGCACCCTTCGATGCCACGCCAGCCCAGGTAGAGCATGACCTCGCTGCGCTACGTGAGGTGCTGTCGCGCCACCACCAGGAGATCGCCGCACTACTGATGGAGCCGCTGCTGCAAGCGGCGGGCGGGCTGAACATGACCTCGCCGCACTACCTGCGCGGCGCCCGGGCGCTGTGCGACGAGTTTGGCGTGCTGCTGATTTTCGACGAAGTAGCCACCGGCTTTGGCCGCACCGGCAGGCTGTTTGCCGCCGACCACGCGGGCGTCACGCCGGATATCATGGTGCTCTCCAAGGGGCTGACCGGCGGGTATCTGGGCCATGCGGCCACGCTGGCCACCGACCGGGTGCACGAGGCGTTCATTGGCGACAGTCAGCACCACGCCTTCATGCACGGCCCCACCTTTATGGGCAACCCCCTGGCCTGCCGCGTGGCGCTGGAGAGCCTACGGGTGTTCGAAGAGGAGCACTACCTGGAGAAAATTGCCGCGCTCAGCCAAACGTTACAGCGCGAGCTATTAGAAGACGTAGCACTGCGCGCACATCCCGCCGTCGCGGACGTGCGCGTATTAGGCGCAACGGCGGTGATCGAAGCCCACAGCAGCGAAGCGCTGAAAGGCGTTGCCGCATTTGCCCGAGCGCGGGGCGTGTGGCTGCGCCCCATTGGCCGCTGGCTTTACACCATGCCCGCTTATATCGCGACGGACGCCGAGCTGACCCAGATTACTGGGGTGATGAAAGCGTGGTTTTTGGAATCACGCCATTAATGTGCCAACCCACGGTTCGCTCAACCTTCGCCCTGCGCTAAGTCAGGGTAAAATTAAATTTCCCTGCTTACGCCACTGGTGTACAAGCGCTGGCACGCCTTCTCCCGCCGTGGTATTGATCGCCAGCACGCCGGGTGGGCTTAGCTCATCGGCGTCGGGGTCTACCAGCGCACAAGGGGTGTCGTAATCGATATAGGTGAGCAGCGATGCGGCGGGCATCACCGCCAGCGAGGTACCCACCACAAGCAGAAAGTCCGCCTGGCTCACCAGCTCGCAGGCCTCTTCGAACAGCGGCACCGCTTCGCCAAACCACACCACGTCTGGGCGCAGCTGGCTGCCCTTATCGCACACATCGCCCAGGGCAATTCCGCCCTTTGACAGCGGGTAGCGCAGCCGCGCATCCACCGATGAGCGCGCCTTTAAAATCTCGCCGTGCAGGTGCAGCACGTGGCGCGAGCCTGCCCGCTCGTGCAGGTCATCAATGTTCTGGGTAATCACGCTGACCTTGAAGCCATCCTGCTCCAGCGCCGCCAGCGCTTTATGGGCGGCGTTGGGCTTCGCGCGGCGGATCTGATCACGGCGCTGGTTATAGAACGCCAGCACCCGCTCTGGGTCTTGCCGCCACCCTTGCGGCGTGGCGACCTCCTCCACCGGGTGATCCTCCCAGAGGCCATCGCTGGCGCGGAAGGTTTGAATGCCGCTCTCCGCGCTGATTCCCGAGCCGGTAAATACCACCAAGTGCGGGGCTGAAGTCATGCTATCCTCGGCTTACGTCGTCCGGTAAACGCCTAATGTACCAGTTGCCCCACGGTGCCTGCGAATCGCTGCTTGTTGCGATACGGGTAAACGTCGATCACCCGCCCCTCCAGAATCGCCCGCTGTAGCGCCAGCCAGTAGTCCGGGTCGAACAGCTCCGGATGCTGCTCCATAAATAGTGCGCGCAGTTCCGGGTTGGCAAACATAAACGGACCAAACTCTTCGGGGAAGATATCGTTGGGGCCAATGGAAAGGCTGGCCCCGCCATTCATGTAACTGTCGACCCCCTGGGATTTGGGAATATGGCGGAAGCGGCACTCGGTGAGATAGCTCACCTCGTCGTAGTCGTAGAAAATCACCCGCCCGTGGCGCGTGACGCCAAAATTCTTCAGCAGCATATCGCCAGGAAAAATATTCGCTGCTGCCATCTGTTTGATGGCATTGCCGTAATCCTTCAGCACCATTACTCGCTCATCGGTGCTGCACTGCTCCAGATAGAGGTTCAACGGCGTCATCATCCGCTCGGTGTAGCAGTGCTTGATGATCACCTTGTCCTCTTTCAGCGACACCGTGGAGGGTGCAACCTCCAGCAAATGGGCCAAACACTCCGGCTCGAAGTGGTCCTGGCGGACGATAAAGTTGGAGAACTCCTGGGTGTCGGCCATGCGCCCTACCCGGTCGTGGCGTTTTACCAGCCGGTACTTCTCCCGCACGATGGCGTGGGTGACCTCTTTGGCGGGGTCGAATTTATCCTTGATGATCTTGAACACGGTGCGAAAGCTCGGCAGCACGAATACCGCCATCACCATGCCCCGCACCCCCGGCGCGATCATGAAGCGCTCTTCGCGCTTGGCCACCTGCTGGTTCAGCGCGCGGAAAAATTCGGTTTTGCCGTGTTTGAAAAAGCCAATGGCGGCGTACAGCTCGCCCTCGGGCTTGTGGGGCATAAGCTGTTTTAGGTAACCGACGAACTCCCCCGGCACCGGCACCTCTACCTGGAAATAGGCGCGGGTGAACGAGAAGATGATCGACACTTCATCGGTTTCGGTGAGGACCGTATCCAAATGCAGGCAGGGGTCGCCGCCCTGCTGCTCGCCATACCCTTCCCCATGTAGAACCGGCAGCACCAAGGGGACCTGCTCGCCGCCACCTAGAATGCGCCCCACCAGATACGCCCCTTTGTTGCGGTAAAACACGCTGTTGAGTAGCTCCACCTGGGCATCGTCTGCCTGCCAAATCGCAACAGGGAGCTGAGCTTCCAGCAATCCAGCGCCGAGCTGGCTGTCGCGCTCGACGTCGGCAAAGGGGGACTCGAACGGGGCTTCGCTCAGCGCCCAAGCGAGCGCCCCCGCCCAGTCGCCGTTGACGTAATGCCTGCGGCACAGCTCAATGCCCGAACGGTGCGCGGCATCCTCCCGGGAGCTGTACACAAACATCCAGTCATTGCGGATATGGCGATGCTGAAACACCGAACAGAACAGAGAATTAAAGAAGGTTTCCGCCAGCTCGTAATCCAACCGCTGGCTGATCAACTGCGCGTAGTGCCCTCGTGCTTCCCGCCACGTCTCACAGTGAGCCAGCACGTCCTGGGCAAAGGTGCGCTGCAACCGGTCGAGCGTCTCCTCGACTTTTTCACCGTACAGGTTGATCCGCGCGGCGGAGGCCTGCTGCGCTTCACGCCAGGCGGCATCGCGAAAACGGCGGCTGGCATCTGAGGTGATCTGCTTGAAACGCGCACGGTACTCATCGAAACCGTGCAGCACAGTGGCCGCTAGGCGATACGCGGGAGAGTGTTTCATCACGCTGGCTCACGTCGAAAGAGGGCTTCCCAGATTCCGTGAACGGCACACTACATACGAGACGACCTTAGTCCTGTCAGTGTCAGCCCTGTGAGTGCGACGCAATGGAGGCGACCTCCAGGCGAAACGGCCCGGCAGTGCGGTCGGCAATCAAGAAACCGAGCTGGTGAATAGTATGTGGGTCGAGAGGCGGCGCGCTGAAAAGCAGCGTGCCCCGTCGCACCGCCTTAAACTGCGCCCAGGTGAATTGATGCGTTTCCCACTGGTGAGCTTTAGGCGTGAAGGCCACGCGGTAAGCGCTTGCTTCGTCCAGCGCGCTGCTTTTGAGCCTTAGCTGATAGGTGCGACCATCGCCACGCACACGAAGCACAATTCCTTGGCCATGAGCCAGGGTCGGTTCAAAGCCGTTGGGTTCACGGCGCACTGAGGCAAAACCGCCGCCGTTTTCCAGCGATACCTCGCCACCAAAGCAGCCAGCGCCAGCGTCCACGCGAAAGCCGCTTTGGGACACGCCGCCCATCACGCCATCGTCCACGGCGTACCAGCGCCGCTGTTCTGACTCGGCCATGTTCGATTCGGTAAAGTTCAACATCCTTCAAGCTCCTCCTTGCCTGCCAATAACAACGCCTCTGAGCGAAAGCCCAGAGGCGCACTGCCGTGGTTCAGACTAGGCGATCTGCTGTGGTGATTACAATTTCGCGGAAGCGGCCTTCGGTGCGACAGGGTCGAGATCCTCAGGTGCTGCGGTGACCAGCGCGAACTCCTCTTCTGCGGTTTTCGCGACTAAATGATTTTTGCTGTAGAGGAAGTAGTAAGCCGCTCCAGCAATGAACAGCACGATGGTGTAGTTGAACGCGCGAGGGTCAAACGCGTAGACACCGGTCAACGCGACGAGCGAGAGCACCAACGCGATGCCTGAGGTCACCACGCCTCCCGGCGTTTTATAGGGGCGCGGCAGGTCGGGCTGTTTCACGCGCAGCAGAATATGGCTAAGCGCCATCAGCGCATAAGAGATAGTCGCCCCCACAACGGCCATGCCTAACATCAGATCGCCTTCCCCGCTCAGCGATGCAAGAAAGCCCAAAATACCGGGCACAATCAGCGCTAAGTAAGGCACTTTGCGCTCGCTGGTGAGCGATAGCGGTTTGGGTAAATAACCCGCCCGAGAGAGCGCGAATACCAGGCGGCTATAGCCATAAATAATCGAGAAGAACGACGCGATCAAACCCGCTAAGCCCAGCACGTTGACCAGGGTCGCCAGCGTGGGATTACCCGCCGCATTCAGCGCATCTACCAGCGGCACGCCGCTTTGGCCAATCATCTCAGCGCCCGCCGCACCGGCCAGCAGCACGACTACGAGCAGGGCGGTGAAGAGCAAGAACAGCATCGCACCAATGATGCCTTTGGGCATATCCCGGGCGGGATCTTTCGCCTCTTCGGCCGCCAGCGGCACGCCCTCTACCGCCAGGAACAGCCACATGCCAAAAGGCAGCGCCGCCCAAATACCGTACCAACCGAATGGCATGAAGGTGCTCGCCCCCGCCGCATCGGTGGGTGCAATATCAAACAGGTTGGCCGAATCGAAATCGCCGATCAGCGCCACGGCGGTGGCCAAAATGGCAAAGACCGCCAAACCGCTAATCACCATCATCACTTTTAGCGCTTCCCCCACACCCGCCAGGTGAATGCCAATAAACACCGCATAAAACAGCAGATACACCAGCGGCCCGTTAACGCCTAATAATGCTTCCACCGCCGAGCCAATAAAAATCACGATGGCCGCCGGGGCAAGCGCGTACTCAATCAATACCGCAAGCCCAGTCAAATAGCCGCCCGCAGGCCCCATGGCTTGGCGGGCAAAGCTGTAGCCGCCCCCTGCCGCGGGAATAGCGGCGGACATTTCTGCCAGCGCCAGCACTAGCGCTAGGTACATTAGCGCCATCAAACAAGCGGCAATCGCAAAGCCGCCCCAGCCCGCTTCGGCAATGCCAAAGTTCCAGCCCGCAAAGTCACCGGAAATCACGTAGGAAACCCCAAGGCCCGCGAGCAGCATCCAGCCTGCCGTACCTTTACGCAGCTGGCGCTTGGCCAGATACGCCTGATCAACCGTTGGTTGTGTCATCGTTTTGCCCTTTTCAGTGTGGAACGCAATGGGTGTCAGCGGCGTGCTGTGATCCTGGTTCCGTCTTGTTATTGGGAGAGCCGTCAGCGGTGTTATTGAAAATGTCGTCAGCGTTGTTATTGAAAGTGTCGTCAGCGTTGTTATTGAAAGTGTCGTCCGCGTTTAGCGCGTGGTGATCGTCAATCAGCCACAAGGAAATTCCGAGTTGAACCGCTGCTGCCCTCCAAGACGCTGTCTTCGCTGCGGTCTTTTAGCTTCACGCCGGAGAGCTTGCGCTCCCGCGCCTCGGTTAACAGCAGCAACAAGCGCCGGGCCGCCTCTTCATACGCAAGCCCGGCTGGCCGCAAGTTGGAGATACAGTTACGCCGGTCATCTTTTAAACCCACTTCGGGGGCCCAGGTCATGTACAGCCCCAAACTATCTGGGGAGCTAAGGCCAGGACGCTCGCCAACCATGACGAGCACCGCATCTGCGTTGAGCAGCGCGCCTACTTCGTCGCCAATCGCCACGCGCCCTTGTTCCACCAGTGTCAGCGGTGCGAGCTGCCATTCGTTCTTGTCGCGCCCGAATGCGTCATACAGCGCGGTAAGAAACGGGGCGCTGTTCTGCTGCACCGCCAGCGCCGAGAGGCCATCGACGATCACCACCGCCAGATCGAACCGTTGGCCGCTCTCTGCCGCCTGCTGCAGCGCCTCTCGGGATGCCTCGTTGAGGCGTCTGCCGTAGTCGGGCCGCTGCAGGTACATCGCACGGTCCTCTGCACGGCTGTGTACCGCAAGCGGTGCGGTGCTCAAGCCAAGCGCCTGGGTCAGCTCATCGGCGAGCACCTCACACTCCAGCGGGCAGTGAACCGCATCTTGGGCCTGGGCATGGGCGAGCTGAAACGCGAGCAGCTGTTTGGTGGGCAGGCTCACCCCCGCGCGCCCCAAACCAATGCGCGCGTCGGTAAAGGCGCGCAGGCGCTCCCAGGGGTTCTCAATGACGATCGGCGCAGTGGTTTCCTGCGTGGGTTGCTTAGGCATCTTAGTCGCTCCCCTTCGGCAAGTGGCGCAGGCTGTTGGCAAAGGCGGCGGGCAGCTGGTCGTTAAGACGATGGGTGCTCACATCTTGGAAGATCTGCATCTTGGCCAGCCACTGCTCGAACTCTGGCGCGGCTTTTAGCCCCAGCACCCGGCGGGCATAGAGCGCATCGTGAAACGACGTGGTTTGATAATTGAGCATGATGTCGTCAGAGCCGGGGATGCCCATCACGAAGTTGCAGCCCGCCACACCCAACAGCGTCAGCAGGTTGTCCATATCGTTTTGATCGGCGTTGGCGTGGTTGGTGTAGCACACGTCGCACCCCATCGGCACACCTAAGAGCTTGCCGCAGAAGTGATCCTCAAGGCCGGCGCGGGTGATCTCTTTACCGTCGTAGAGGTACTCGGGACCGATAAACCCGACCACCGTGTTGACCAGCAGCGGATTGAACTTGCGTGCCACGGCGTAGGCCCGGGCTTCGCAGGTTTGCTGATCCAGCCCGTGGTGGGCGTCGGCGGAGAGCGAGCTGCCTTGGCCGGTTTCAAAATACATCACGTTGCGACCCACAGTGCCTCGGTTCAACGTTTGTGCAGCGGCTTCGGCTTCCGCCAGGGTGCTCAAATCGAACCCAAAGCTGCGGTTGGTGGCTTCGGTGCCGCCAATGGACTGAAACACCAGATCCACCGGTGCGCCCTGTTCAATGGCTTCTAACGTATTGGTCACGTGGGTCAGCACGCAGGATTGCGTAGGGATCTCGTATTTCTGGATCACGTCGTCCATCAGCCGCATCAGCTTGATGCTCTGGGCGACGTTATCGGTAGCCGGGTTGATACCAATCACCGCATCGCCGCTGCCATACAGCAGACCATCGAGAATACTCGCTGCGATGCCGGTGACGTCATCGGTGGGGTGATTGGGCTGTAAGCGGGTCGAAAGCCGTCCCGGCAGCCCAATGGTGTTGCGAAATGCCGTGGTCACGTGGCATTTCTTCGCCACCAGCATGAGGTCCTGGTTGCGCATCAGCTTACTCACCGCCGCGGCCATTTCCGGCGTAATGCCGGGCCGGGCAGCGGCCAGCGCTTCTCTGGTGGCGTGGTCCGAAAGCAGCCAGTTGCGAAAATCGCCTACGGTCAGGTGCTTCAGCGGCGCAAACGCCTCTGCATCGTGGTCGTCGATAATCAGACGGGTGATTTCGTCCTGCTCGTAGGGGATCAGCGCCTCGTTCAAAAAGGTGGTAAGCGGCAGCTCCGCCAGCACCATTTGGGCGACGACCCGCTCTTCTGCCGATTCTGCCATCACCCCGGCAAGGCGGTCGCCCGAGCGCGGCGGCGTGGCTTTGGCCATCAGTTCGGCGAGCCCGCTAAAGCGATAGCGGCGGCTCCCCACCGTGGTGTGATAGGTCTGCGCCATGGGCCTTCCCTTCTCTTACCTGTTCGATACTCAAGGCGCGGTATGCGCGCTGAGGAACAAAACTTGCTTGTTCTCACAATAGCGCTATCACTTAACGGGGAGTATCGAGTTTTGGCAAAACACACCAAGGCTATAAAAACCAATAAGAAACAGCTGGTTAATAACGACAACAAGGCGTGGACGCGGTTGATTCACGCTGTCAGGAGCTGGTAATGACCTTGACGCCTACCCAAAGCGCACCAAAAAAGTGCATTCAAGAAGCGTTTGACGCCGATGAGCATGCGCAAAACCTCACCCGCTGGCAGCAGCAGTATGATCAGCTCACGCCTGGGCGGTTTTATGGGCGGCTGGATGAAATTGCGTTGCCTGCCATCCAGGTGTTCAAAGAGCACACCGGCCAAGCGCTGCGTCAGGATTGCCGGGTGTGGGAGGACTCCTTATGGCTGGGCATTCCAACCCGACCAGCGGGCTCGCGTATCAATGGGCAGCCACTCGACGCGCAGCAAGTGATGTGCCGCCCCGGCGGGCGCGATTTTGAATTGGTGACCCCGGAAGCCTTCGATATTTACGGGCTGGTGATACGTCTGCCAGCACTACATGCCGCTGCCGAACGCCAGGGCATCACGCTGGATGAGCAGTGGATGACCGCGCCCCGCCGGCATGTGAACCCTGCCACGCTGCGCGCCCTACTGTTTCTTTTGGAGCGGCTGTTAGGCCAACAGCAGGGAGCCATTGCTGAAAAGCTACATCAGGATATTCTTTTAACCGGCCTGCTGGAGCTATTAGATGCCCAACAGCCCTGTGGCGAGCTGCCTCCCAGCTACGCGCATCGCAAAGCCGTGGTCGACCGAGTCAAGCAGTACGTCGACGCGCATGTAGACACCCCCATCACCATGAACGCGCTGTGTGAACTGACCCATGTGAGCCGACGCACGCTGCAATATAGCTTTACGACGATTTTAGGCATTAGCCCATTGCAGTTTTTGAGGCTGACGCGCCTTAACCGAGTGCGGCGCGCCCTGCGCGCAGCTGAACCGCCACAAACAGTGACCGAGATTGCGACGTATTGGGGATTTTGGCACTTAGGGCAATTCACCCACGACTATAAGCAGCAGTTTGGTGAGTGCCCTTCGCAAACACTACAGGGGCCAGCCTAGCATCGCCGTTTATCTTATATATGAGAATGGATGCATTGACGACACTGTTTACCTTCTTAAAAAAGGGCTGCTGAGACAGCAGCCCCATAAGCCCGTTTGATGCTAGAACTCATAGAAAGCTTGGCCACGCGTTTTCGACAAGATTCCTCCACCGAAGAGTAACCAACACGACTATCCCGACTCTTTTGAGCTATCACTGCCTAACGTATCCGCTCCCCCCAACGCGACTGGCGGGGTTGCCAGCACCTTTGGTGCTTCTCTACGGTTCGTGCTATAGGTAGTGAGCGCTGCATTCAGCATGGCAGCCCCAACACTCGACGCCGTCCTGGCGCCCAGCTCACTCCCACCTTGCGAGGCCCTATGCTGAACACGACTTCCTGGAATCGTCTTCGCTACAGCGCCTACGCGCCTCTCTACGATGCGCTCGTAGCGCCCGCGTTGCGCAGACCAAGACGTGTCGCGCTCAGCCAAGTGGACTGGGAACCCGGTATGCGCGTTCTCTTGGTGGGAGCAGGGACGGGGCTGGACCTCCCCTTTTTGCCCCACGAGTTAGAAATACACCTGACCGATCTCACCCCTGCGATGGTCCGGCGCGCCAGCGCCAGGGCCGAGCACTATCAGCGTGATGTGGCTTGTCATGTCATGGACGCCACCCAACTCGTCTATCCTGATGAACACTTCGATGTCGTCATCATGCACCTGATTTTGGCGGTCATGCCTCGCCCTGAGCAGGGTTTGGCAGAGGCCTATCGCGTACTGAAACCCGGCGGACAACTGTGCGTCATGGATAAATTCCAACCCGACACCCAACCTGCCGGGTGGGGGCGCCGCACGTTGAACGTATTCACTTCGATCATTGCGACCGATATCACGCGTCAAGCCAGCCCCATGATCCAACATGCTGGCTTTCGTATTCAGCGAGACGAGCCGGTACTCATGAACGGTCTGTTTCGTGCCCTGCTCGCCGTCAAATAGCGCTGTTTTATTGCTCATCGCTTGCAAAAACCTATGCAATAAAATTAATGTGTATAGCTTACGTTGCACAACCCGTGGGGCACTGGGGTTTGCCTGCTCTCTATTCGAAAACGTCAATGATGAGGACGCGCCATGCCCAAAGCCGCCGTAAAGCGCTTTCGTCGCCTGCCAGAGGACGAACAGTCTCGCGTCATCGAAATGGCCTGGGAAGATCGCACGCCTTTTGAAGCGATCGAACGGCTATTTGGTTTAGGGGAACCCGATGTGATCGAGGTCATGCGCTACCAGATGACCCCAGGCTCATTCCGCCTATGGCGCAAGCGGGTCACGGGCCGCACTACCAAACATCAGTCGCTTCGCTCGCCCGATGTGATGAGAGGCTACTGCCCTACCCAGTACAAACGTTAACGCCACTGTCTTATTGTCCCACTCTCTCTTATCTTACTCACTAGGAAGGAACAGAGAGGCGAAGACCATTTTCAGCGCCCCAATAATGTTATATTATCACATAACATATACTATGAAAGGTCTTGGCAATGTCGTTGCTTTCTCCCTTACCCGTGACCGTGCTTTCCGGCTTTTTAGGTGCCGGCAAAACCACCGTGCTCAACCATATCCTGGCGAACCGTGAAGGCCTCCGGGTGGCGGTGATCGTCAATGACATGAGCGACGTCAATATCGATGGTGCCCTGGTACGCGGCGGCCCAGGCGAGTCAACACTCGACAGTAATGTTGCGCTCAACCGCGCAGACGAGCGCTTGGTCGAAATGAGCAATGGCTGCATCTGCTGCACCCTGCGTGAAGATCTGTTGGTCGAGGTCAGCCAACTGGCCCGTGAAGGTAAGTTTGATTACCTGGTGATCGAGTCGACCGGTATTTCTGAACCGCTGCCTGTCGCCGAAACCTTCACCTTTGAAGATGAGAGTGGTCAAAGCCTTTCCCACGTTGCCCGGCTAGACACCCTCGTGACGGTGGTGGACGGGGCTAACTTCCTCGCCCAATACCAGCAAGCGCAAAGCCTTGAAGAGGTCGGAGAGAGCCTGGGCGAAGAGGACGAACGTAACGTCGCAGACCTGTTGGTCGACCAAATTGAGTTTTGCAATGTCCTACTGATCAGCAAGACCGACCTGATCACTGAGAAAGAGCTGGACGCTTTGAAAGCGATTCTACGCTCGCTCAATCCCGACGCAGACATCGTGCCCATCACCCAAGGTGGCGTGCCGCTAGAAAAAGTGCTGAATACAGGCAAGTTCAACTTTGAACACGCGCAGCAAGCGCCCGGCTGGCTGAAAGAGCTACGTGGCGAACACATCCCCGAAACCGAAGAGTACGGTATTGGCAGCTTCGCCTACCACGCTCGCCGCCCTTTTCACCCTCAAAAGTTTCACGACCTGTTAAACGCCGAATGGTTTGGCAAAGGCCTGCTGCGCTCCAAAGGTTTCTTCTGGCTGGCCACCCGCCCTCGCTATGCGGGCCAGTGGAGCCAGGCAGGTGGCATTGCCCATCACGGCCCCGCCGGGGTGTTCTGGAAAGCCATTCCTAAAGCCGACTGGCCAGAGGACCCAGAGTATCGCCAATTCATTATGGAGAAGTGGCAGGAGCCGTTTGGCGATATGTGCCAGGAGCTGGTGTTTATCGGCCAAAACCTAGATGAGGCCAGAATGCGTGAAGCACTGGACAGCTGCCTGCTCAGCGAGGCGGAGCTTTTGGAAGGTATGAAGGTATGGCAGCAACTGCCCGATCCATTCCCAGCCTGGGAGTGACAAAACCACGTCACACCGACACCACCCCAGCACTGGCCGGATGCGCCAACGCTTGCCAAGCGTCATAGGTGGTAAAGAACACTTGGCCGGTGAGCTCGTGGTAGAACGCCGTGTGCGTTAGGCGATCCATCACCGGCCCTTTCACCTCGGCCAAGTGGAGCATGGCACCGGCGTCTTTCAGCCGACCGTTGATCGCCTCCAGGCTCTCCAGGGCCGAAGCATCGATGACATTCACTGCCTGACAGGTGAGCACAATGTGCTTGATCGACGGCGAGCGGGCGGCCAGCGCCATGACGGTATCTTCAAGATAGCGGGCGTTGGCAAAATAGAGGCTTTCATCGATGCGCAGCATGGCGACATGCTCGTCGGTTTCGACCTGATGGCGCTTCACGTTACGAAAATGCTCGGTGCCCGGCACCCGCCCTACCACCGCACTATGGGGCTGGCTGGTGCGGTAAAGGTGTAGCCCCAGCGAGAGCACCACCCCGCTGATAATGCCCACTTCCACGCTGTGCAGAAGGGTCAGCAGCAAAGTAGCGACCATCGCCACCCCATCGCTGCTGGAGTATTGCCAGGTTCGCTTTACCGCAGGCAAATCAATCAACGTCCCCACTGCCACGATAATCGTGGCGGCCAGCGTGGCGGTGGGTAAAAAGGCCAGTAAGTCGGTGAGTAGCAGCGTGGCCAACACAATCCCAAGCGCGGTAAACGCCCCCGCCAGCGGCGTTGCTGCCCCGGCTTCAAAATTGACCACCGAGCGCGAAAAACCGCCCGACACCGGCGAGCCGCCGCTAATGCCAGCGCCAAGATTCGCCATGCCGAGCGCAATCAGCTCTTGGTTGGGGTCGATACGCTGACGACGCTTGGCGGCCAGGGTCTGCGCCACGGACACCGACTCTACAAACCCTACCAAGCTGATAAGCAGCGCCGCTGGAAGCAGGCCGAGCCACAGCGATTGATCCAGACTCGGCAGCGTAATGGCAGGCAGGCCACTAGGCACAAAGCCCACCAAATCGACCCCGCGCTGCTCTAGTTGGAAGCCCCAGGCCAACAGCGTGGTCACTACCACGGCCGAAATAGGCGCGGCTTTGACCATTAACCCTGCCCAACTGGCAGGCATTCCCAGCTTGGTCAGCCAACCATTCAGGCGCTTGCGACACACCCATAGATACGCCCAAACGCCAAGGCCAATCAGCAGCGTGATGACATTCACCTGCTGCCACTGATCCAATAGCGCTCTCAGCAGTTCCACCACGTTATGGCCGGATGCTTCGACCCCAAAAATGTGCTTCAACTGGCTGATCGCGATCAAAATCCCCGAGGCGGTCACAAACCCGGAGATCACCGGATGGCTGAGAAAGTTGACTAAAAAGCCCAGCCGAAGCACGCCCATGGCGATAAGAATCAGCCCAGAGAGCGCGGCCAGCACCAGCGCCGCACCGATATACTCCGGGCTGCCCGGCGCGGCAAAACTGCTCAGCGCTGAGGCCGTCATGAGTGCTGCCACCGCCACCGGCCCTACTGCCAAACTCGCGCTGGTGCCAAAGACGGCGTACAGCACCAGCGGCAGCATGCTGGCATAGAGCCCCATTTCCGGCGGCAACCCTGCCAGCATGGCGTAGGCCAGCGCTTGCGGCACCAGCATCAGCGTGACGATCACCGCGGCAAGTACATCCCGCGTGAGCAAGCCCCGATGATACGTTCGCAGCCAGCCGATTAGCGGCACCCAGCGCTCAATGATCATGATGCAGTCTCATAATAGGTATCTGCTGATACGGGGCCTTCGTACTAGGGTTTCACGCGTCTTCGCTTTTTATTGGGCGCTTCGTTCAAGGCCATGGCGCTGATCTTCCAAGTCAACCCCTGCCGCATGGGCCGCCGCAAACAGCTCCGCCAAATCGCACTGCTCGTGCTGACGCTTGGCGTAGGCCCACAGGTGCGTGGCCCGCTTACCTGAGCGGCAAAATGCCAATAGCGGGCGCGGCAACTGCTGGAGCGCTTCAGCAAAGGCGCGAATGTCAGCTTCGCTGTACTCGCCTGGCTTCACGGCGATATGCACCCAGGCAAGCCCAAGCTGCTCGGCCTTTTCGCGGTAGCGCGCCTCGTCGGGAAAGTCCTCGCTCTCACCCTCGATGCGGTTACACACCACCGCGTGAAAACCACGGGCTTTTACCTCTTCCAACTCATCCACCGCCAGCGCTGAGGTGATCTCAACGCCTGGCTCCAATGGCTTCGTTTGCATGACCACACCTCCTATTGGTTTGGATAACATCAATCCCAGGCCGCACCTTCCAGGGCATCCAGGGGGATTTTTAGATAGCGCTTGCCGTTGGCTTCTGGTTCCGGCAAACGGCCGCCGCGAGTATTCACCTGCAGCGCGTGCAAAATCAGCTTGGGCATGGGCAGCTCGCCATCCCGCTGGTGGCGCAGGGCGATGTACGCCTCCTCGCTTTTGCCAACCAAGTGCGGGTTGTTGGCTCGCTGCTCATCGACGCTGCTCTGCCACTTTGGCTCACGGCCATCGGGCATATAGTCGTGGCCGGTGAACAGCCGCGTATTGCCCGGTAGTGCGAGAATCTGCTGGATGGAGTTCCATAGGGACTTGGCATCCCCACCGGGAAAATCGGCGCGCGCCGTCCCAAAATCAGGCTGGAAAAGGGTGTCATGCACAAAGGCGGCATCACCGATGACGTAGGTGATGGAGGCCAGCGTATGGCCAGGCGAGTGCAGCACGCGGGCGCTGAGTTCTCCAATGGCAAACGTATCGCCCTCCACAAACAGCGTGTCCCACTGGCGGCCATCGGTGGGCATCTCTGGCCAGTGATAAATCTCCTTCCACAGGGCCTGCACTTGCGTGACGTACTGGCCAATCGCCGTCGGTGCGCCAGTTTTCTCTTTTAGGTACTGGGCTGCTGAAAAGTGGTCCGCGTGGGGGTGCGTATCCAGAATCCACGCCACTGTCAGTCCCTCTTCCTCGATATATTTCAACAGCGCGTCAGCGCAAAAGGTGGCCGTTGCGCCGGATTTCTCGTCGAAATCCAGCACCGGGTCAATAATCGCGCACTGTTTGGTAGCGGGGTCGCTGACGATGTACTGAACGCTAAAGGTGCGCGGATCAAAAAAGCCCGCTACGTCGGGTGACCCCGCACCGGTGCTTTGAGATAGGGCAAAGGTCTTCATGCTTATCTCCTAGATACGTGAGTATGTATGCTTGACGCCTACGCGCCAATTATTGTTATAAAGATAGCTGATTATGAAATATAAGCAATCACCACCACAAAAATGCCGCCTCCCTGACAACAGGGGGCGGCAATCCATAAGAGTACTAGTGGCGCAATCGATACGGGCTAAAACGCCTTCTCCAACGCAAAGCGCGGCTGGGTGATCCCCTCTTTCGTCACGCTCTCCGTGAACATCGCTAGCGGGCGCACCCAGAGGCCGTAGTCGCCGTAGAGCGCGCGGTAGACCACCAGCGGCTCTTCGCTTTCGCTGTGCTGGGCGGTGCCCATCACTTCGTACAGGCTGCCTTTGTAGTGGCGGTAAATACCGGGAACGGGAGTCATTCGTTTTCCTCTTAGATGGCTTGTGCGGCGGCGGGCTGATTCGCTTTTTTGGCGAGGCGCTCCAGCACTTTGGAGGCGGCCACGAAGCCAAAGGTGCCGGTGAGAAACGTCGCGGCGCCAAAGCCTGAAGCGCAGTCCAGCCGTGTAGCCTCGTTGCTGCCGGGCTTTTGCAGGCACACTTCGCCGTCGGCACTGGGGTAGATCAACTGCTCGTCGGAGTAGACACACTCCACCGAGAAACGCCGTTTAGGGTTGCGGGAGAAGCCGTAATCCCGGCGCAATCTTGAGCGCACTTTGGAGAGCAGCGGGTCGTGCTCGGTGCGGGTCAAGTCCGCCACTTGAATGCGCGTGGGGTCGGTTTGTCCGCCCGCTGCGCCGGTGACGGTAATCGGGATTTTGCGTCGCTTGCACCAGGCGATTAGCGCCGCTTTGGCGATGACGCTATCAATGGCATCCACCACATGGTCGGCATCCTCAGGAATGCGCTCGGCTAGGTTGGTGGGCGTGACGAAAGCGGTATCCGCGATGATCTCGATCTCGGGAGCAATCAGGCGGCAGCGCTCGGCCAGCACGTCTACTTTGGGCTGGCCAATCGTGCCATCCAGCGCGTGGAGTTGGCGGTTGACGTTGGAGACGCACACGTCGTCCAGATCAATCAGCGTAAGTTTGCCGATGCCCGAGCGGGCGAGTGCCTCGACCGCCCAGCTACCCACGCCGCCAACCCCGACCACCACCACATGGGCACGGCGAAATGCCTGCGCCGCACGCTGGCCGTAAAGGCGCCGAATACCGCCAAAGCGGAAGTCATAATCGCTAGAGGAAGTCGTGGATTCATTCAATGACATGGGCAGGCTCACAGTGCTTGCAGGGCAGAAGGCGTGGCAATGGGCGGCGTTCGCACGCTATCTAGCGGTAAATGCCCCTGCCAGCCAAACTGCTCGAACAGGTTTTTCATCGTCTCATCCACGGCGCAGCTGAGCTGAATGCGTTTATCCAGCAGCGGGTGATCAAACGCTAAATAGGTCGCGGCCAAGAGTAGCCTCGGTGCGGCCAGCTGCTCGGCAAAAAAGCGGTTGTGGATACTTTTGCCGTGCTTGGCGTCGCCAATGATCGGGTAGCCACGGCGGGATAAGTGGCGGCGAATTTGGTGCCGTCGCCCGGTCAGCGGCCGTGCTTCCACCAGCGAGTAGCGCGCGACGGGATAGCGGTCTACCTGCACCGGCAGCTCTACGCTATCCAAGCGGCGAATATCGGTCATCGCGGGCATGGCGGGCATTTCTGCCTTGGGGCGCGTGCCGTCCTCCTCCCGTAACGGGTAATCCAACCGCTCCTGCTCCGGCGCTTTGCCGCGCACCACCGCTAGGTAGCGCTTCTCTACCTGGCGTTCGCTAAAGCCCTCGCTGAGCAGGGCGGCGGCCTCGGAGGAGAGCCCAAACACCATCACGCCGGAGGTAGGCCGATCCAGCCGGTGCACCGGGTAGACCCGCTTGCCGAGTTGGTCGCGCAGGCGCTGGAGCAGAAATTCGGTTTCTCCCCGCGCCAGGGCGGAGCGGTGCACCAGCAGTCCCGAAGGCTTATGCACGGCAACGAGGTGCTCATCCTGATAGAGGATGTTAAGTGGCGGCATGGAACTCCTTGATACATAGGCAGAGCATTTGGACATGAAACAGAAACAGGGGCGTACACAGGCGCATAAAATAGAGGTGCGGAATAGCCAAGCTATTGTCGCGGCTTGGCGCGCTCATGTCATCCGTTGCCAGCACGCTAGGCGGAGATTTCGTCGCCATTGGCAGAGTAGCGGTAGGCCAACTACTGTTAAAGAGTGCCCTTTGTGAGGGCTTCCACGGAAAAGGAAAGGAGCAATTATTATGCGCTATTCACTACCCCTTACCGGTATCGCGGCGGGTGTGCTGCTGGCCACCACGGTACAGGCCAATGAACCGCTTAATGTTGAAATACATAAGGTCAGCGCCGACGGTGTGGAGGAGTCCATCGGCACAGTGGCCGTTGAGCATACCGAGCATGGCGTGCTGCTCACCCCTTCGCTCACCGGTTTAGAGCCGGGGGTTTACGGCTTTCACGTCCATCAAAATGCCAGCTGTGAGCCCGCTGAGAACGACAGCGGCGAAATGACCGCCGCGCTGTCAGCTGGCGGCCACTACGACCCAGAAGAGGCGGGCACCCACCAAGGCCCCTACGGTGACGGCCACTTGGGCGACCTGCCCGTGCTGACGGCGAATGACGATGGCGAAGCCAACCTACCGGTACTGGCTCCGCGCCTTAGCATGGAAGACATGCCGGGCCGCAGCCTGATGATTCATGCTGGTGGCGACACTTACGCGGATGAACCCCACCTGGGCGGCGGCGGCGCCCGCATGGCTTGCGGCGTTGTCTCCTCTTAACCCTCAATTTGATGGCATTTTCACTTCGGGCAGCCAAACGGTTGCCCGTTTTTCTTTGTTAATCAGCCACTAAAGTCGCAGACCACTAAAGTCGTAAAGCACTAACCGGTACGTCTCTGTACATTCACCCAGGCTAAATAAGCGCGGCTTGCTGCATGGCTGTTCGCTTGACACCCTCCCTGACCAGTTGAGTGCTTTCTATGATTACGTTCATTTTCTCGATAGTGCTATTAGTCGTGGGTTACTTTACCTACGGCAAGTTCGTCGAGCGCGTGTTTGTCGCCGATCGTAAGCGTCAAACACCGGCGTTCAGTATGCGCGACGACATCGACTATGTACCGATGAATACCACGCGCAACTCGCTCATTCAGCTGCTGAACATTGCTGGGGTAGGCCCGATTTTCGGCCCTATTTTGGGTGCTCTCTATGGTCCGGTGGCGTTTGTGTGGATCGTGATTGGCTGTATTTTTGCAGGCGCGGTTCACGACTACCTAACTGGCATGATCTCCATCCGTAACCACGGCGCTCACCTGCCCCAGTTGGCGGGCAAATTCCTGGGCAAAACGATGAAGCACGTGGTGAATGGCTTTGCGATTTTGCTGCTGCTATTGGTCGGCACCGTGTTCGTGACCTCTCCGGCGGCCCTGCTCGCTAACATGACATCGCTGTCGCTGACGCTTATCATCCTGGCGATTTTTGCCTACTACCTGACTGCCACGCTGCTGCCGATTGATAAAGTGATTGGGCGTATTTACCCCTACTTCGGCGCGCTTCTGTTGTTTAGTGCCGCAGGCATTGGTATTGGCTTGGTCGTGACGGGCGCGCCTATACCTGAGCTGTCATTCCAGAACATGCACCCGGATAACGCGCCTATCTTCCCGCTGCTGTTCTTAACCATCTCCTGCGGTGCGCTTTCCGGCTTCCACGCCACACAGACGCCAATCATTTCGCGCACTACTGAAAACGAAACCAGCGGCCGCAAAATCTTCTACGGCATGATGATCGCCGAAGGCGTGATTGCCATGATTTGGGCAGCGGCAGCCATGAGCCTGTTCCAAGGTGAACAGTCGCTTTCCGATGTATTGGCAGCAGGCGGCCCTGCCGCTGTTGTGGGCGAAGTCTCTACCACCATGCTGGGCGCCGTTGGTGGCACCCTGGCCGTGCTGGGTGTCATTGTGCTGCCGATCACCTCCGGCGATACCGCCTTCCGCAGCGCTCGGATGATTATTGCCGACTATTTGAAAGTAGAGCAGAAGCCTATCGTTAAGCGTATCCTGATTGCGCTGCCGCTGTTTGTGGCGTCTTACGCGCTCACCCATATGGACTTCACGCTGCTGTGGCGCTACTTCTCCTGGGCCAACCAAACCACCGCCGTGATTGCGCTCTGGACCGGCACGATGTATCTGGTGCTATCGCGTAAGCCTTACCTGATCACTTCGATTCCGGCGGTATTTATGACCATGGCGACCTTCACCTACCTCGCCTATGCGCCGATTGGCTTTAACCTGCCGCTGCAGGTCAGCTACGTGGTTGCCGCGTGCGGTACGCTGGTGTGCATCGCGCTGTTCATGAAGCGGGTACGTCGCCTGAGCCGCGCCACCTTTAGCGTGGATGAGCCGGTGCCTGGTGCGCTGGATCAAGACGCTACGCTGGCCACTAGCAGTCGGTAAATATCAGGTCAACACTTTGCATTGAAATGCAAAACGGGCAGCCCCAAGGGGCTGCCCGTTTTGTATTAGCTAGCGCTCGGCGCTTAATCGCCTACTGCCAGCGGACGAAGTCTTATTCTTCGTCAGTGGCCAGTGCCATATGTTTTTGCAGATAGTTCTGGATACCCACTTGCTCGATCAGTTTTAGCTGCGTTTCGATGTGGTCGATATGACCCTCTTCATCGGCCAGCAGGTCACGCAGCAGATCGCGCGTCACGTAATCTTTCACGCTTTCGCAGTAGGTAATGGCTTCGATGTAGTCGTTGCGGCCGTCATGCTCGATCTTCAAATCACACTCGAGCATCTCTTTGACGTTTTCACCGATGTGCAGCTTGCCGAGGTCTTGCAGGTTGGGGATGCCTTCCAGGAACAGGATGCGCTCGATCAGCTTGTCAGCGTGCTGCATCTCTTCAATGGACTCATCGTACTCCCACTTAGCCAGCACTTTCAGGCCCCAGTCTTTGTACATCTTGGCATGCAGGAAGTACTGGTTGATAGCGACTAGCTCGTTGCCCAGTGCGATATTGAGATGCTGAATAACCTTCGGATCACCTTTCATGCCATCACCTTTTTTTTAGCGTACAAGTATTATCGGACAGTACTGAAGCGTACTGTTTTTCAAAGGTACCATTACATTAACTAAGGAGTATAGGCCATTAAAAGGCTTACTCCCAACGATGTTGGGAGCATAGACAGGAAAGAAAAAATTTCAAATAAATCAATTATTTGCTAACGATAAGCCTAACAAGAGTGATTCGCGTCATACGGCGTAAGCAAGACTCATATCAGACTCTAAGCGAGCAGCTTGAACGGCCTCACGGGTGAGCGACTTGGCAAAGCAAGCGCACTTGCCGCACTGAGTGCCGCAGCCAGTGGCTTCGCGTACTTCTCGCCAGCTGCGCGCTCCGTCGCTAACCTGTTGGCGAATCTGGTGGTCGGTTACTCCCTTGCACACACATACGTACATGGCAACACCTCATAAAAATCATGAGGTGAATGTAAATGATTCGCATACATCTTTTCAAGTAAAAAACGTTGTTCTTTAGTATCGATTCGCCTTAAGGCAACTAAAGTTTTCGCTAACCTACTGGCTGAACAAATATTTTCTCTCCAGCTGCTGAAAATTATTTTTTCGGCAGCACCACGGTTTCAGTCTTGGAGGCGATGTCTGGCCAGCTTCTACGCTGCCCATCGAACAGCACCCACCAATAGCCGATACCGAAGGCCGCCAAGGACAGCCAGGCCGTCGCGCAGCGAATCAGGCTCTGCTTTAAGGTAATCGCGTGACCATCCAGGGTTTGTACGCGCAGCCGCCAGGCTTGCATGCCGAGCGTCATCCCTCCCCGGCGCCAGGAGTAGACGAAGAACAGCGTCACGAAAAACAGCAGCATGAGCCGCAGGCTCCAGATATCGAAGGCCGTGGTACCGATCTCTTCTGCCGTTTGGCCCAGCACGAAGCGGAAAAAGGCCAAGTGAGCCACGGTGACGGCGATCCAGATGGCCATCACCAAAAAACCGTCGTACAGCATGGCGCCCAATCGGCGACCTATGCCGGCGGGCCAAACGTCATCCAACTGGGTAAAACGTCGCGTCGTCACTGCTCTATTCTCCTGATGTGCGTCTGCGCGGCCTTTAGCCATTTCGGCGCAAGAAATAGATCCCCACCGCGGCACAGGCAAGAGTCGGCACTAGCACCGCCCAGACTGGGGAAAAGCCAAAGATGGTCGACGCCGGGGCGAGCAAATCCTGCACGTACTTGAACACCAGACCGGTCACTACGCCATAAAAGACCCGCGTGCCCGCCGCCACCGAACGCAGCGGACCAAACACAAACGAGGCGGCAATCAGTACCAGTGACCCCATGGTGAGGGGCATGAGCACTTTCTGCCAGAAGTAGAGCAGCGGCTGGTCTGCCTGCAGGTTTTGGCTTTGGAGGAAGTTGGCGTACGCCCACAGCTCGCTAGGCGCTTGGCTTTCAATATCCCGCAGCAAACGCTCCAGTTGGGTCGGTGTGAGCGCCGTTTCCCAAGCCGCACTGGGCTGGTACTCCGACTCAGTGCGATTATCAAAAATGCGCGTGGTGGTCACACCTTCAAGCAGCCAGGCGCCCTCGTCCCAGTAGGCGCGATTAGCATGAGTAGCTTCGATCAAGCGGCGCTCATCAAAGCGGTAGCGGGTTAAATCCAGTACCACGTTATCCGCCCGAATGGCACCAAAGCGGTAAACGCTATCGCCTTCAAACTGCCAGCCGCTGCGGGTGGTGAGCATGGCTCCCTCACCTTGGCGCTGCTCTAAGCGCCAGGCTTCGGCGTACTGCTCGGTTCGTGGGCTGACGAACTCTGCCACCAGCAGCACGACCACAACAACCAGCAGCACGGGCTTCATCACGCCCCACACAATCCGCGCCAGCGAACGCCCGGCAGCACGCATCACCGTAAGTTCATTGCTGGAAGCCATACTGCCCAGGCCAATGAGTGCCCCAATCAGCACCGCCACTGGAGCATACTGATAAAAGCGCCAGGGCAACCGCATGCCTAAATAGAGCAGCACGTCTAGTGCGCTATAGTCGCCTTGGGTGTCGCCTAAATCACCAATGTAGGCAATGGTGATATCCAACCCCAGCAGTACAAACTGCACCACCACAATAGCTGCCAGCACGTTGCGGGCGATATAGCGATCCATTTGATCCATAGCGATCAGCATTAGCGCACTCCTTTACGTTGCGAGTGCCACAGCAGCAGCAATCCAAGCCCTAAGAACAGGCCATGCACGGGCCACACACCCACGGCAACCGCTAGAGATCCGCCGCCAATAGCATCCACCGCTGCCAGCAACAGGCTTAAATAGGCGACGTAAAGAAATACCGCAGGAAGTAGCTTGCCAAAGCGTCCTTGACGCGGATTCACCCGAGAGAGCGGCTGGGCCAATAGCGCCAAAATAAATACCATTACCGGCAAGCCTGCCCGCCACTGAAACTGCGCCTGCGCTCGTGGGTCTGGGTCGTTCCACAGCTCAGTGGTGGTCGCATACTCAAGCGAGTTTAACTCTTGCCGGTCACGGCTTAGCCCCAGCCGCAGCGTATAGCGCTCGAAGGTCAAACGCTCGGCATCCTGGCGTCCGGGCGTTACGCCGTAGCGCTCGCCGTCTTCCAAAATGAGAAAACGGCTGCCGGTATCGACGTTCGTTTCCTGATAGCCCGACCCCGCGCGCGTGATGTAACTATGCGTTTTTTCTGCCCCCGCCATGGGCTGCTCGTGCACCAGCACTTCCTGCATTTCCGTGCCGTCGCTATTGAAGTCAGTGATATAGGCTGTGCGCCCGCCGCCAAAATCTTGGAAACGCCCTGGCGCCAGCACTGAGACATCTAAACGGCTGCGCTGCTCTTCTAATATGGCCTCAGTTTGCAACGCCCCGGCAGGGGTTAGCCACAGGCTACACAGCCCTACCAATACCGCGACCACTGTTGCGGGCAGCAGGGTTACCCGTAAAAGCCGAGTGGGGCTCATACCGCAGGCCACCATCACGGTGATTTCGCTGTTCATATAAAGCTGCCCATAGGCCAACAAAATGCCTAAAAAAAAACGACAGCGGCAGGATCAGCTCCATAAACCCAGGCAAATGAAAAACCATCAGGCTGCCTAGAATCGTGACGGGAAAATCGCCCTCGGCGGCATCTGAAAAGTAGCGGATAAAGCGGCTGCCCATAATCACCAGCAGCAGGATGCCCGCCACAGCGGACATCGTCAGTAACACTTCGCGAGTTAAGTACCGAAATAAAATCAATGCACTCTCCGACTAGTGGTGCAGGTTGCCATGCAATGCGCCCATGGCTTGGGTACACTAATCAAACTGGTAGCAAACACTAAATAACGGGGCATTATCCCGAATCACTCGTTGCTTGTCTTGTTGGAGACGTCATGGAATTTTCCGTTCAGACCACGAACCCAGCCAAAGCCGAAACGGCTTGCCTCGTTCTCCCTGTCTATAAAGGTAGCGACTTACTGCCCTCTGTCGCCAAATTAGACGACGCCAGCGAGCGGTTAATCGGCCAACTGCTGGAGCGCGGCGACTTCGATGCCGCGCTGGGCAACACGCAATTGGTGCCTTTCGCACCGGGCCTAGGGGCTGATCGCATCCTATTGGTAGGCTTGGGCGAACGCGCCAAATGTCAGGAAGCGGCCTTTATTAAAGCGCTGGACGCAGCCATGGTTGCGCTCACCAAACTGCCTATCGATGAAGCCAACGCCACCTTTACCGATGTGCCGCTTGAAGGCCGCGACGCCGTCTGGAAAGCACGTAAAACGCTGGAAGCCGCCGAACGCGCTATCTACCGGTTTGATCAATTCAAGTCATCCCCCGCTAAAGCGCCCAGCTTGGCGAAGCTCACGCTGATTGTTAGCGATGCAAACGATGCTCCCCTCGCCATGCAAGGGGCTGCTTTAGGCACCGCCATTGGCCAGGGCATTAATTTCACCCGCACGCTCGGCAACCTACCGGGCAATGTGTGCACGCCGCGCTACTTAGCCGAGCAGGCAGAAGCATTAGGTCGCGATTCTCAAGGCGCGCTCGATGTTGAGATTCTAGACGAAGCGGCGCTAGAGGCCCTGGGCGCTTATTCACTGCTGTCAGTAGGCCGTGGCAGCGTCGAGCCAACACGGCTCATCGTGATGAAGTATCAGGGTGCAGAAAACCCAGAGGAAGCGCCCCATGTACTGGTAGGTAAAGGCATCACCTTCGATACCGGCGGTATTTCACTGAAGCCCGGCGAAGGCATGGATGAAATGAAGTTTGATATGGGCGGCGCGGCCAGCGTCTTCGGTACCGTCAAAGCCGTGCTGGCGATCAAACCCAAGCTCAACGCCGTGTTTATCGTTGCCGCTGCCGAGAACATGCCTGATGGCGCCGCCACCAAGCCGGGCGACATTATCAAAACGCTCAAAGGCCTGACGGTTGAAGTCCTCAACACCGATGCCGAAGGCCGTTTGGTGCTGTGCGATGCGCTCACCTATGCCGAGCGCTTTACCCCGGCCAGCGTGGTCGATATCGCCACGTTGACAGGCGCGGCCATTATTGCCCTTGGCCACCACGCCACCGGCCTGCTCTCCAACGACGATGACCTAGCGCTTGATCTGCTGGATGCCGGTGAAACCGCCTGGGACCGCGCGTGGCACCTGCCGCTATGGGATGAGTACCAGGAGCAGCTGGACTCCAACTTTGCCGATTTGGCCAACATTGGCGGTCGTCCGGCGGGCACTATTACCGCCGCCTGCTTCCTGTCGCGCTTTGCCGACCACTTCCCCTGGGCGCACCTGGATATTGCCGGCACCGCTTGGCATTCGGGCAAACAAAAAGGCGCCACCGGCCGCCCGGTGGGTCTACTGACCCAATACCTGCTCGACCGTGAAGCCGACGCTCAAGTCGAAAATGGCGACGCCTAACCACACAAACAGACCAACAATGGTTGCCTTTCGTTAACGCAACCGTTAAACCTGAAAGCATTAGCGTGTGCCATCGGTTAACAGGCGCACGCTACCCCAAACGATACGTTTATATATGCCCTTCGGGGCTTGGCTCTAGCGGAGAGAACACGCCGTGCCCACAGCTTCAGATGCTCAACTTGAATCGCGTTTTGAAATTTTGCCGTCCAACCAGCCGACGGCCGATGACATTCGTGACAACATCCTGCAAAACCCAGGATTTGGTAAATACTTCACCGACCATATGGCCCACGTGCGCTGGACCGTCGATGCCGATTGGCACGGCCACCAAGTACGCCCCTACGGCCCGCTCACCCTGGACCCCGCCGCTTCCGTGCTGCACTACGGCCAGGAAATTTTTGAGGGAATCAAGGCGTACCGCCATGCCGATGGCTCTATCTGGACCTTCCGCCCAGAGAAAAACGCCGAGCGTTTTCGCCGTAGCGCTCGCCGTTTAGCGCTGCCCGAGCTTTCCGATGAAGACTTCATCGGCTCGCTGAAAGCGCTGCTGGCCCAAGACCACGCCTGGGTACCCACCCCGGCTAGTGAAGCCGACGAGTGCAGCCTCTACCTGCGTCCGTTCATGATCGCTTCGGAAGCATTTCTGGGCGTGCGCCCGGCTCACGAAGTGGACTACTACGTGATTGCATCCCCGGCGGCGGCCTACTTCAAAGGCGGTATCGAGCCGGTCTCTATCTGGCTCTCCTCCCACTACAAACGTGCGGCCCCTGGCGGCACCGGTTTTGCCAAGTGCGGTGGCAACTACGCCGCCTCGCTGGCCGCCCAAAAAGAAGCCGCTGCCAACGGTTGCAGCCAGGTCGCCTTCCTGGACGCTGCTGAAAACAAGTGGATCGAAGAGCTGGGTGGCATGAACCTGTTCTTCGTTTACAAAGATGGCCGCATCGTCACACCGCGCCTGACCGACACCATCTTGGAAGGCGTGACCCGCAACTCTGTCCTGACCCTGGCCAAAGACGCGGGCCTCACCCCCGAAGAGCGCGCGATCAGCATCGACGAGTGGCGCGAAGGTGCCGCCTCCGGCGAGATTACCGAGGTCTTCGCCTGCGGTACGGCCGCCGTGATTACCCCGGTTGGCGAGCTGGTCACGGAAAACGAGCGTATTCGCCTGCAGGGCGATGGCAATAACGAAGTGGCTAAGCGCATTCGCAAGACACTGCTCGACCTTCAGTATGGCCGCAGCGACGATAAATACGGCTGGCTGACCCGCTTGGTATGACCCTCTAGCGTTACCCAACACCTGGCCGCCACTCACCGTGGCGGCCAGGCTGCCAAGCGCGTTGACCCCGCTGGAGCCACCGATGGCACGCATCGATTTTTATATTCTGCCCGATACCACCCTAGAAGCGCGCTTACAGTTCGCCTGCAAGCTCGCCGAGACGATTCACCGCAAAGGGTATCGACTGCACCTGCACTGCGAAGACAAAGCGCTGGCCGAACAGGCCGACGAAGCGCTGTGGCAGTTCCGCGATGATGCTTACCTGCCCCATGCACTGGAAGATAGCGAGCTAGCCGACAGTGTGCCCATCACACTAGGCTGGCAGCAGCTACCGGTGCCCACTGAAGAGACGGCGCTGCTGAACCTACACCCCGATATTCCCGAAGGTATTGAGCACTTCGCCCGGATTGCCGAGATCATCAACCAACACCAACATGTGCTGGTCGCTAAACGCGCCTGCTGGCAGCGCTACAAGGCGCTTGGGCATGAGGTCGTGCCGCATAAATTAGGGTAGTAAAACAACCACTCAATGGATGAGACACCCCATGCTTTCTCATGCCCTGTTAGCCCGCACACCGCTGGCGGTCATCGTTATCGCCCAACTGTTTGGCACGTCACTCTGGTTTAGCGTTAATGGCGTTGGCTTGGCACTACAAGAAGCCGTGGGGCTAAGTGAAAGCGACCTGGGGCTGCTTACCATCGCCGTGCAGGCGGGGTTTATTACCGGCACCCTGCTGATTGCGACCACTGGCTTGGCCGACCGCGTGCGTGCCAGCCACCTGTTTGCGATGTCCGCTGTACTCGGCGCGCTGATTAATGCAGCGTTTATTGGCGTGGCAGAAAGCGTGAGCCTAGCGGCGGCGGCGCGTTTTTTAGTCGGGCTTTGTCTGGCGGGCATTTATCCGCTGGGCATGAAGCTGGTGGTGAGCTGGACACCTAACCATGCAGGCGCCGCCCTGGGCTGGTTAGTCGGCATGCTCACCCTTGGCATTGCTTCGCCGCACCTGCTGCGCGGGCTTACCCTGCATCTTCCCTGGCAGTGGCCACTGCTGTTGGCCTCTGCCCTTGCTCTTCTGGCAGCGCTGATGATTTTCAAGCTAGGCGTTGGGCCACACCTGCCTGCCAGGGCCAACGGCGGGCGACCCTGGGCGGGGCTTGCCGCATTTAAAGAGAAGAACTTCCGCGCCGCCGCGCTGGGCTACTTCGGCCACTGCTGGGAGCTTTACGCCCTCTGGGCGCTGGTGCCTTTTTTGGTCGCCAGAGAGCTGGAACGCTTAGGCGCAGCCCCGGGCCTGCAGCCGTGGCTAAGCTTTGCGGTCATCGCCTTGGGGCTTCCCGGCTGCGTATGGGCCGGCTGGTGGAGCCGACGCATCGGTAGCGCGCGGGTCGCGTTTATCGCACTGGCGGTCTCTGGCACCCTGTGCCTTATCTATCCGCTGCTAGGCGACCTGTCACCCTGGCTGCTGTTGGCGCTGCTTGCCCTATGGGGCGTTAGCGTGATTGCCGACTCTGCCCAGTTCTCTGCCCTGGCCTCCGCCAGCGCGCCGCCCGAGCGGCTGGGCGCGGCGCTGGCCATGATGAATGCGATTGGCTTTGGCCTCACGATTCCCTCCATCGCGTTAGTGACAGCCCTATGGGCAAGCCAAGGGCCTTGGGTGATTTGGTGGTTGCTGCCTGGGCCAGTGCTTGGACTGATAGCCATGCGTGGATTGCATCTGCGAACACACCTACGCACAACACAACCCTGACGAGCGCAGGGCGTTCGCGCTATACTTGCTCCCATTTTTTGCAAGCCGTGAGCCGACTCCCCATGGAAAAGACCTACCAACCCGAACAGATCGAAACCCGCTGGTACGAACGCTGGGAAGCCGATAACCGCTTCGCCCCGTCTGGCCGCGGCAAGCCCTTCTCGATCATGATTCCGCCGCCCAACGTGACCGGCAGCCTGCACATGGGCCACGCGTTCCAGGACACCATCATGGATACCCTGACGCGCTGGAAGCGGATGCAGGGCAACAACACCCTGTGGCAGGTAGGCACCGACCACGCCGGTATCGCCACGCAAATGCTGGTGGAGCGCAAGATTGCAGCCGAAGAGGGCAAGACCCGTCATGACCTCGGCCGCGAGGCGTTTATCGAAAAAGTGTGGGAGTGGAAGGAAGAGTCCGGCGGCCACATTACCCGACAGCTGCGCCGCATGGGCGCCAGCGTCGACTGGAGCCGTGAGCGCTTCACCATGGACGATGGCTTCTATAAAGCGGTTCAAGAAGTTTTCGTGCGCCTGCACGAAGAGGGCCTGATCTATCGCGGCAAGCGGCTGGTCAACTGGGACCCCACCCTGCACACCGCTATTTCCGACCTGGAAGTCGAAAACAAGGAGCAGCAGGGCAGCTTCTGGCACTTCCGCTACCCGCTGGCCGACGGCGTCAAGACCGACGACGGCAAGGATTACGTAGTGGTCGCCACCACCCGCCCGGAAACCCTGTTGGGTGACACCGGCGTGGCGGTCAACCCAGAAGACCCGCGCTACGCCTCCTTGGTGGGCAAGTTCATCGAGCTGCCGTTGGTAGGCCGCCGTATCCCCATCGTGGCGGACGAGCACGCCGATATGGAGAAAGGCTCGGGCTGTGTGAAGATTACCCCGGCCCACGACTTCAACGACTACGAAGTCGGCAAGCGTCAAAACCACCTGCTGATCAACGTCTTCACCAAAGATGCGACGATCCTCGAGCAGGCGGAAATTTTCGACCTAAAAGGTCAGCCGCAGCCCGATGAAGACGCTACCCTGCCGGCCAAATACGCGGGCTTGGATCGTTTCGAAGCACGCAAGCAGATCGTCGCCGACATGGAGGCCCTCGGCCTGCTGGAGCAAGTGGAAAGCGTCAACAACACCCTGCCCTACGGCGACCGCTCCGGCGATGTCATCGAGCCGCTGCTGACTGACCAGTGGTTCGTGGCCGTGGAGAGCCTCGCCAAGCCCGCCATCGAAGCGGTAGAGAACGGCGACATTCAGTTCGTGCCGAAAAACTACGAGAACATGTACTTCGCCTGGATGCGTGACCTGCAGGACTGGTGTATTTCTCGCCAGCTGTGGTGGGGCCACCGCATTCCGGCTTGGTACGACGCCGACGGCAATGTTTACGTGGCTCGCAGTGAAGAGGAAGCCCGCGAGAAGCATGGCCTGGGCGCTGACGTAGCACTGACCCAGGACGAAGACGTACTGGACACCTGGTTCAGCTCGGGCCTGTGGACATTTGGCACCCTCGGCTGGCCGGAGAAAACGCCGGAGTTGGAAACCTTCCACCCCTCCAGCGTGCTGGTGACGGGTTTCGACATCATCTTCTTCTGGGTCGCCCGGATGATCATGATGACGCTGAAATTTACCGGTGAAGTCCCCTTCAAGACCGTTTACGTCCATGGCCTGGTGCGCGATGGCCAGGGCCAGAAGATGTCCAAGTCCAAGGGCAACGTGCTGGACCCCATCGACTTGATCGACGGCATCAGCCTGGACGCGCTGCTGGAAAAGCGCACCGGTAACATGATGCAGCCTCAAAAGGCCAAGGCGATTGCCAAGGCGACCAAAGAAGAGTTCAAAGACGGCATCGAGCCCCACGGCACCGATGCGCTGCGCTTTACCTTCCTTTCACAGGCCACCACCGGGCGTGATATCAAGTTCGATATGAACCGCCTGGATGGCTACCGCAACTTCTGTAACAAGCTGTGGAACGCCTCGCGCTATGTGCTAATGAATGCCGAAGGCGAAGATTGCGGCACCAGCGGCGAAGAAGTGGAGCTGTCGCTAGCCGATCGCTGGATCATCTCCCAGCTACAGAAAACCGAAGCGCAGGTCACCAAGGCGATGGACGAGTACCGCTTCGACCACGCCTCCCAGGCGCTATACGAGTTCGTTTGGAACGAGTACTGCGACTGGTACCTGGAGCTTTCCAAGCCTGTTTTATGGGACGAAGCGGCCAGCGCCGACGCCAAGCGCGGCACGCGCCGTACGTTGGTGCGCGTGCTGGAAGCCATTCTGCGTCTGGCCCACCCGATGATGCCCTATATCACCGAAGAGATCTGGCAGCGCGTGGCCCCGCTCGCAGGCACCTACGTGGGCGACGATGCCTCCATCATGCATCAAGCGTGGCCGGAAGCCGACGAGAGCAAGATCGACGAGCAGGCCACCCGCGACATCGAGTGGCTGAAAGGCGTGATCATCGCGGTGCGCAACATCCGCGCCGAGATGAACATTGCCCCCGGCAAGCCGCTGGATGTGCTGCTGACCAAAGGCCAGCCCGAAGACACCGAACGCCTGGAACAGAACCGCCGCTTCCTGGCCAAGCTAGCGAAACTGGAAAGCGTGACGTGGCTAGCCAACCCAGAAGACGCCCCGCTTTCGGCCACGCAGCTGGTCGGCGATATGGAAGTGTTGGTACCGATGGCAGACCTGATCGATAAAGACGCGGAGCTTGCCCGCCTCGCCAAAGAGATCGAGAAGCAGGATAAGCTTATCGGCGGTATCGAGAAGAAACTGGGCAACGAAGGTTTCATTGCCAAAGCCCCCGACGCCGTGATCGAGAAAGAGCGTGGCAAACTGGCAGAGTACCAGTCCGCCAAAAAGCTGTTGGAAGAGCAGCAGGCGAAGATTGCCGCAATGTAATCCCCCGCTCATGACAGTCTCACAACGGCACCTACTGGGTGCCGTTGTCGTATCTACAGCGCCTTTTTCACGCGATGACTAAGCCGATAGCGGCTTAGTTAGCTTCCCGCCAACCGCCGAGCACACGGCTATCCGGTCCGAAGAACACCAAACGGTCGTGGTCAATCAAGTAACGATACGCGGTATCCAGCATATCGGTGACCCGCTTGGCGTCTTCCATATTGGGGCAGGCCATTCGGGTGGAGGCCAGTTCGCTGAACTCAATGCGCTGGCTTTCGCCCAGGCTCACCTTGCCGGTGAACTGGTTGCAACCATCCGAGCCGCTAACCTTGCCGTCGCGGCCGATGCGGAAAAATGGCGTACTGGGCATCGACAAACGCTCATCGGTCCCCACCAGCAGCAGGTTCCAGCGCTGCTCGACGATCGGCCCCGACAAATCACCACGAGGGGGCGCATCCACTCGCTCCTGCTGCGGAGAGCTACCACAGGCAGCCACCAGTAGCGCCAGACTCAACCCCATCAGCGTATTGCGATAGTGTGCTTTCACCTTGCGTGTGCTCCTGCTCATTCACCAGCTGCCGCTGTTTTCCATGGAGGCCCAAGGCTCCTGGGGTGACAACGCATCGCCTTTTTGCAGCAGCTCGACAGAGATGCCGTCGGGCGACTTCACGAACGCCATGTGGCCGTCGCGGGGCGGACGGTTGATGGTGACGCCGTTATCCTGAAGTTTCTGGCAAAGGGCGTAAATGTCGTCGACACGGTAGGCCAAATGGCCGAAATTACGGCCACCCGTGTACTCTTCCGGGTCCCAGTTGTAGGTAAGCTCAAGCTCGGGGGCAGTAAGGCGCTCGGAGCGCGCTTCATCTTCAGGAGCCGCTAGGAACACCAGCGTAAAACGGCCCTTTTCGTTCTCTTTGCGGCGTACTTCTTTCAGGCCGAGCAGGTCACAATAAAAGTGAAGCGAGGCGTCTAAGTCGCTGACGCGTACCATGGTGTGTAAAAACTGCATATCATTTCCTCTTCATTGAAGAATGGTAATTATATCCCGTGCAACCGCCGAGTGCGGTGCCGAGCCGGTCACGTAGCGCCATTAAAACATAGACAATAGTGCGACACTAAAATAGAAAGTAGACACGCTGTATAATGGCGTCACGGCTGTTCATCTAGTGTGTCACTCTTCAGTGACAATCACGATTCGCTATCGGCTCGTCGAGGAGAGGTCTGTGGATTCGATTACGCAAGCGGCGCTTGGCGCAGCGGTAGGTGGTGCCGTGTTAGGTAAGCGACTGGGCCGCAAGGCCATTGTCATAGGTGCGCTACTGGGTACTCTACCCGATTTGGATGTGGCGCTGGATTATGGCGACGCCATTGCCAACGTCACCGAGCACCGTGGCTTCAGCCATTCCCTGTTCGTATTGACGGGCCTTGCCACGTTGCTGGCCGTGCTGTGTGCCCGCTTTGCTCCAGCGCGGGATATCTCGTTGGGTCGCTGGTGGTGCTTTTTTACGTTGATATTAGTGACTCACCCGCTGCTCGACTCGCTGACCACCTACGGCACGCAGTTGCTCTGGCCGCTAGACGCACCGCCCGCCGCGTGGCCTATCGTCTTCATCATCGATCCGTTCTACACGCTACCGCTGCTTATGGCGCTGATCATCGGCAGCGTGTCGGGCAAGGTACGCAGTGCCTGCCGCACGGGGCTGGTGATCTCCTGTGTTTACCTCATGATGGCCGCAGGTGCCAAATGGAGCGTTGAGCAGCGCCTAACGCCAGCCCTAGCCGAGGCGGACTTACAAGCAGCCCCCGTACTCATCCAACCCACGCCGTTCAATATCGCACTATGGCGGGCAACGGTCATCGATGAAGACCGCTACTATGAGAGCTTAATCAGCGTGTTTGATCGTGATCGCGTTCCAGCGCTGGAGCCACTGCGCCGTAATGTAGTGCTGGAGGAAAGCGCTCTAGAGGGTCCGTTGGGGCAGCGGCTGACGTGGTTCACCGGGCCGTTTTTACGTTTCGAGACACGTCACATCGATGGGCAAGAGACGCTGATCGCCACTGACATTCGGCTAGGCTTTCCCGGTTTTCATCCTTTCAGCTTTACCCTAGCAACCCGAGAGGAAGAGCGCTGGGTACCGGTAGCCGTTAGCGAAGAAGTAGACAGCCCAAGAGGATTACACATGGCCACGCTGGCGCGGCTTGCCGCGCGAGCGGGTGGCGATGTATCAGCTCTGTGCGCCAGCGATTACGAGGAACCGCAGTGGCGCGCAGAGCCGTTTCTGTACCGCTGCTAATGGTTGAGATGCTAGATCATGATGGCTAGGGCGCGATGCCCTGGCCACACCCTTTGTACTGTTCGCCGCCAATGGTGAGCGTGACACGAGCAGGATAGGGTTCGCCACTCATATCGTCGAAACAGGCACCTGATTCAATACGTACGCGGAAAAACTGCTCGGCGTTGGCATTCTCGATCACCACCCGGCCCGCGTCGTTATCCATCACGCTGACCATATAAGGCATGGTGGTGGTGTCGCTGCCGTAGTTGGTAGTCCAGGTCATTACTGGCGCATCGTTCGCCAGTTCAATCGTCCAACCCGGCTCGTTGCCGCGGGCTAACAACATCACGCCAGGGTGGCGTGATCGGGTCGCAACCTCCCGGTCAACCCCTTGCTGGCACTGCAATTGCCCACGGGGCGTTTCAATTTGCGCCTGATCGCCGCGGTTCCAGAAGCTGATATCGCCATTTTGATAGCGGGCACCGCTGGCCACCACGGCTTGAGGCAGTCGCCACGCGCCATGTAGCGACCACAGCCGTAACTCTTCACCATTGACGGCCGTGACTAAGTCTTGATTGGCTGGTTGGCAGTTCCAAGCTTGAAAGCGCTCAGCGCTACCGGGAAACAGCACCGAAGGCAACAGTGGTGCACTGCTCTGCACGGTGGTTTTTACCGGCTGCTCCGGGGCGGGCGCACTGGTCGCGCAGCCCGCTAGCAGTAAACCGGCAGCCACCGCCGTGGCGAATCGTAGTGACGTAACATTAGCACTCATCTGATTTTGCGCGGGATACCCGGTACTTCTAGTGCCGGGAGGGATAGCGCGTCGCCCGCAGGGCGACTGTGTTACGCCACCGCCCGTCCCGCTTCTCCTGTTAGGTTGCTGAAGAGTGTGACGTAATAGCCGTAGCCATCGCTCCGTTGGATAAGGGTGCAGTATTTGTGCGAGATGCCTTGCACTGCACCGTATTCGGCTTGGATGTTAAAACTGCCGGTTTTGCGTATCGCGACACGCCCTGTATGGGTGCCTGCTTTCTTGCCGGTGGGTACTATCGCACGCACCATGTCACCGGTTTGAAAGCCGTGCACCTGCTTTTGCCGCATCAAAAAGCCCCGTGGGAAGCCGTGTTTCGTTAAGCGCGTGCGCTGGTAGCTGCCGCGCCCCATCGCCTTGATCGTCAGTGTCGGCACTGTCCAGTCATACAGCTTACCAAAAGCTCCGACACACGCGGCGTCCAGGGCATGCGTCTTGGGGATGTTGAGGCGCTGCCGGTTGTATTTGGTGCGGCCACCGCTGCTCACGGCGACCGGTAAATCCGTGGTTTTGAGCGCGGAGAACAGCGCCCAGCGGGTCGCATTGACCGCGCTGGCATCGCGCAGCGGTTGCTTGAGCTGGCGCTGCACACGCTCAAGCCGAGCGTTAGCGGTGTGGCCGTTGGCTTTCAGGCGCTTTTTCAGGCCTTTGTCAGTGGCGAAAAAATCCACCAGTGACAGTGCATCCTTGCTCTGGTTGCAGGGGTGGCAGCTTAGGGTCAAATTGCTGACACGATTCGAGCCGCCGCATGAACGCGGCACCACATGCTCGATCTCCAGCGGCGTGTCGCCGGTGCCACAGTAGGCACACTCACGCCCCCATTTTTCCAGTAGGTATTCGCGCACCTCGTAGCCCAGCAGGGTGCCTTGCTGGTACTCGACGCCGTTGATCTCGGGGTTATCCAGCTTCTGCGTATCAAAGCGCACCAACTCTTGGCTGATGGCGGTTACAGGCGCTAAACGATTCAACCGGTTCACCCAGGCCGTGACGGTATCGACGCGATGCTGCAGCGACGGTGCCAGCCAGCCCTTGGGTTTGGTGCGATTATTGAAGCGCGGGGCGCGGTAGCGCAGGTTGGCACTGCGGCGCCGACGCCGAAAAGCCGCTCGTTGCTGTAATGCCTTTTTGATCTGAAAGCCGCGATGGATCAGTTCAAACAGGCACAGCACATGCCGCTGCTGACTGTCCGGTTCGCGCATCAGCGCCAGCCCGGTCGTTTTGCTGCCAGGGTCGATGCCCAGGCGAAGCGGTTGCGTGCTACCGCCCACTCGATCTTTCAGCCGGATCGTGAACGGGTAACGCTTATGCACCACGGCACGACCACGCGCCAGCAGCAACCGAGCACGCTTTTCACTGCACGGCATCAGCGGTTGCTTCTTTTTGTCCAGTACGAAAATCGCCATGCGATCTTCTCCTTAAATAGCGCCCTTACGGGCCTGGTGTCGCGGGGCTTGCGCTCCGTCTCCCCTCGGGAATGTCGATAACCGGCTCCTGCCTTGTGGCAGCGGTCAAGACCTTCGGCGTTTTACCCTGCGCCAGCATGATCTTGACCTTTCAGAGCCACGGACTGAGGAAGCATCCGTGGGTGAGTCTTGGCGACCTGTTATCAACGTAGCGGCTGTACCGCCCGCTTACCCTGGTCAACTAGGCTTGCTTTCACAAGCTCCCGCCTTCAGGCGGGGGTAGTTGACTGAATACGCTCCCTGTTAATCCCTCATCGGTAATACCCTTGCGCGCGACTTACTTTTGTTTGAAAGCGCTCAAGTCATGCGGGTCAAACGTGGTGACTTCTTTGGGTAGGCCCAACGCTTCACGCTTCACTTTAACCTGCATTTTTTCCGCTAAACGTTCGGCATCGTCGTCGGTGGTGCGTCCATTTAGCTCGGCAAGCTGGGCCATGCCCTGGTGGTAAAAGGTCAGGATATCCAGCGCTAGGCGATTATCCTCTTCCACCGCGCGGCGCAGCGGCTGTAGGTAGCTGCTAATACGCGACAGGTGATGCTTGAGCTGCCAAACATAGCGCACCTCAGCCATCCATGGGCGCTCTCTTAACGCAGCGAACATAGCGCTGGTGGCGAGCAGGCCCAACAATACGCCCAGAGCGTTCAGCCAGACGCTGCTGCCAAAGGTAGTGGTGAGGAGCATTGAAAACAGCAGGCCAAAAATAATCAGTTGCCCGGCCATCGCCACGCTGATAATGCGGGCTTTGCGCTGGTAAGACGCGGGGTCGTGCTGTTCAAGGGAAAAGGCCATGGCCAACCTCGTGATCAAAAGGAACTCTTATGATACGGGGCTGGCCGGGGCAGTCAACGCGCTAGGTCAGTCGTTCCGCGGCGGTTTTCAGCAAGCGCTCGGTGGTCTCCCAGCTGACGCAGGCATCAGTGACCGAGACGCCGTAGCGTAGCGCACTGGGCGTCAACGCTTGTTTGCCTTCGTACAAATGGCTCTCTAGCATCAGTGCCACCAAATTTGCGTCGCCCGCTTGACGCTGAGCCAATACATCCAGCATCACTTCGCTTTGGCGGCGGTGATCTTTGCGGGCATTGGCGTGGCTGCAGTCCACCATCAAACGCGGATTCTGGCCTGCTTCGCGCAGTGTATTAACTGCGCTGCGTACATGGTGGGCTTGGTAGTTGGGCTCGCCGTGGCCGCCGCGTAGCACCACGTGGGTGTGCGGGTTGCCTGCGGTCTCCTGCATGATAGGGCGACCCTGGCGATCCATGGCAAAACGCTGATGGGAGTGGGCGGCAGCCTGCATAGCATCAATGGCCACCTGCACATCGCCGCTGGTGGCATTTTTGAAGCCTACGGCGGCGCTGAGGTCGCTGGCCAGCTCACGGTGCAGCTGGGATTCCGTCGTACGTGCCCCAATCGCTACCCAGCTCAGCAGGTCATCCAGGTACGGGGCTAACATGGGCTGTAACAGCTCGGTGGCCACCGGCAGGCCGCGGGAGGCGACGGCGTGCATAAGCTCACGGGAAAGGGCGATACCGCGCGGCATGTCGCCGCTGCCATCAAGATCAGGGTCGTAGGCCAGCCCCTTCCAACCGACCGTGGTGCGCGGCTTTTCAACGTACACTCGCATCACTGGCAAAATCTGCTCGCTGACCTCATCGCTAAGCGCTGCTAGCCGATCCGCATACTCCAAGGCAGCATCCGGGTCGTGGATGGAGCACGGACCCACTACGACCAGCAGACGGTTATCTTGACCACTGAGAATGCGCTGTACCGCTTGGCGCTGCTGGTCGATTTGTGCACTCAGCGTGCTATTCACCACCACACGCTGGCGTAGCTCAGCGGGTAGCGGCAGCGCCGTCGCAGACATAAGCGTGGAGGCCTGGGCAGTAGAGGAACAAGCGGTGTTGATTGGGGTGTTGATTGGGGCATTCATAGGGTTAACTCTCCGAATTCGTATGACATAACGCGTGACATCGCATCATCAACTTGCCACCCAGGTGGGCACGATCGGAGGTGGCAGCTTGCACCGAACGCGCGTCGCTAAATCGCCAGCCATAGCCATAGCCGAGATAACGGATGGCGTTGGGGCTAGCGATTGAGTGGGCGCGATAAGACATGGTGCAGCTCCTTAATAATCTACCTATGAAAAAATGAGGGTTAATAAAACGAAAGAAGCCTCGGTGGGGTTACCCACCGAGGCTTCTTTGCATGCGGCAGGCAACCGGGGCGGTGTGCCTGTTGGCGCGACGCTAGGCGTCGGCCAGGGGCACACCGTGGCTAAACCAATACGCTGCATAGTTAAAGCTATAGGAAGTACCCACCTTCGCCCAGGCCTCAACCACCGTTTCCGGTTTGGTGTGAGTGCGCTGTAAAGGCTTGCCATGTGGCATGGTTACTTCCTCAATATGACGTGTGTACTACATGACGTGTGTACTACGTAATGACCTAATTCTGCCTGCCTGCGCGCTAAATGGCAACAAGCAATTACCGCGAGCGTTCAATTTCCTAGCGACGAGTATTAGCTGCTAAACGCCTGAATCCAGCCAATAGTGGCAGGCAGTGCGCTCATACCTACCAATACCACGATACCGAGAATAATCGACAGAATGCCGGAATCGTCTTTAAAATTATCGTCGTGATGGCCCATGAAAGCCTCCTAGTGATCAGTAGTATCTACGGTGTATGCCGTACGCCAGAAAGTGACCCGCTATTTTAGTGAGGGCGGGGGGCGTAGGCAAATACATCCGAGAACATACGTTCATTGCCCACGCCCAAACGCTCCAGCACGTCCACGCAGGCATATACCATGCCCGGTGAGCCTGAGAGGTAAATATCGCAGTCGCTAGGCGTGACCGGTGCATTCGACAGCTCGCTTTCTAACACCAAATCAACACGCCCCTGATGGTGGGCAATGCGCTCGCCCGACGCCAGCGGCTCGGTCAGCGGGAATTCAGTGACCGCATGAAACGCAACGTTTTCATACTGCTGCGCCCATTCGCAGGCAAGGTCTTCCGCATACAAATCGCGGTGCTCACGGTTCGCCCACCATAATGAAATGGGCCGTGTGGGCTGGTCACGAAGCGCGGCTTCGACGATGGCCTTCATTTGGGCAAACCCTGTGCCAGCGGCAATCAGCAGCAGCGGGCGCTCACTTTGCGTATCCAGCACGCAATCACCGCTGGGCAGACGCACCGTTAGCTGGTTGGCGACCTGCAACAGTTGGCGCAGCCGCTGGGAGTTATCACGCTCGGGCCAGTGCTGAATTTGCAGCTCCAGCGTGCCATCGCCACGGTCGGCGCTGGCAATCGAGAAAGGCACCCAAGTGGCCTCGTCTAGCATTAGTTCAAGGTACTGACCAGGGGCGTGCTGCATTGCTTCAGCGCGACCGGCAAGCGTGACTTTAAATACGTCAGGATTAAGATCCTCGACGGCGGTGACTTGGCAGGTTAGCGTTTTACACGTTAACGTCCTAGCGCTCATGAAAGCCTCTTTATGGAAAATCGTTCGACCCATACGGCCGATTAGCCGTGGCGCGGTGTGGGTAGCGGAATATCAATGCCCAGCTCATCCCAACGCTCGTCAACGCGGGCTTTCACCGTCTCATCCATCACGATGGGAGTGCCCCACTCCCGGTCGGTTTCGCCGGGCCACTTATTCGTTGCATCCAGCCCCATCTTGGAGCCAAGTCCGGATACCGGTGAGGCGAAGTCGAGGTAGTCGATAGGCGTGTTTTCCACCATCACCGTGTCGCGGGCAGGATCCATGCGCGTGGTAATCGCCCACATCACGTCTTCCCAGTTACGCGCATCCACGTCATCATCCAGCACGATGACGAACTTGGTGTACATAAACTGGCGCAGGAAGCTCCAAACCCCCATCATCACGCGCTTCGCGTGGCCGGGGTACTGCTTCTTCATGGTGACCACCGCCATACGATAGGAGCAGCCTTCTGGCGGTAGATAGAAGTCGACGATCTCGGGGAACTGCTTGCATAGAATGGGCACGAACACTTCGTTAAGCGCTACACCTAAAATGGCGGGCTCATCGGGTGGACGACCAGTATAGGTAGAGTGATAAATGGCATCGCGGCGCATGGTCATCCGCGTCACGGTAAACACAGGGAAATGATCCACTTCGTTATAGTAACCGGTATGGTCACCAAACGGCCCTTCCGGTGCCATATCGTCCGGATAAATAAAGCCTTCCAGAATAATTTCGCTGGAGGCGGGGACTTCCAGGTCTGCGTGACCGCACTTCACCAGCTCGGTACGCGAACCGCGCAGCAGGCCAGCAAAGGCGTATTCTGAGAGCGAATCGGGCACCGGCGTGACCGCGCCTAATATAGTCGCCGGGTCAGCGCCTAGCGCCACGGCGACAGGAAAGGGCTCACCGGGATGGGCTTTTTGAAACTCAAGAAAGTCCAGCGCCCCGCCACGGTGGGAGAGCCAGCGCATAATCAGGCGATTCTTGGCGATTTTCTGCTGGCGATAAATCCCCAGGTTCTGGCGCTTTTTATGCGGGCCTTTGGTGATGACCAGCGGCCAAGTGACAAGCGGTGCCGCATCGCCGGGCCAGCAGTGCTGAATCGGCAGGCGGCCGAGGTCCACTTCATCGCCTTCGTAAACGACTTCCTGCACAGGAGCTCGCTTAACGCTTTTAGGCCCCATACTGAGTACCTGCTTAAAGATCGGCAGCTTATCCCAGGCATCTTTCAGGCCTTTGGGCGGATCTGGCTCTTTCAGAAATGCCAGCAGCTTCCCCACTTCACGCAACGCTTCTACTGAATCCTGGCCCATACCCAGCGCTACCCGCTTCGGGGTGCCGAACAGGTTGCCCAGTAGCGGCATATCGTGGCCCTTTACATTTTCAAACAGCAGTGCAGGGCCACCGGCGCGCAGCGTACGGTCGCAGATTTCAGTAATTTCTAGGTAAGGATCAACTTCCGCTTTAACTCGCTTTAGCTCACCCTGGGCTTCAAGCGCCGCAATAAAATCGCGCAAGTCGTTATACTTCAAAACACTCTCCTCAACCCGGCTGTCAGACGCTGCTCTTGCAAACGCATGGCAGTAGATGCAGCGCCTTAACGGCGCTTCATCGCTTCAAAGAATTCCAGATTGGTCTTGGTATCTTTCAGACGATCAATCAGGAACTCGGTCGCTGCGGTATCTTCCATCGGGTTAAGCAGCTTGCGTAGAATCCACATGCGCTGCATTTCTTCTTCAGAGGCCAGCAGGTCTTCACGACGAGTGCCGCTGCGACGAATGTTGATCGCGGGGAAGACGCGTTTTTCAGCCAGCTTGCGGTCAAGGTGCGCTTCCATGTTACCGGTGCCCTTGAACTCTTCGAAGATGACTTCGTCCATTTTCGAACCAGTATCGACCAGCGCGGTGGCAATAATCGTCAGGCTGCCGCCCTCTTCGATATTACGCGCGGCACCAAAGAAGCGTTTCGGCTTCTCCAGCGCGTGGGCATCCACACCACCGGTGAGCACTTTGCCGGAGCTAGGCACCACGGTGTTGTAGGCCCGCGCCAGACGGGTGATGGAGTCGAGCAGAATCACCACGTCCTTCTTGTGCTCGACCAGCCGTTTGGCCTTCTCGATGACCATTTCGGCGACCTGAACGTGACGCGCAGGCGGCTCATCGAAGGTAGAGGCGACCACTTCACCGCGTACGGTGCGGGACATCTCGGTGACTTCCTCCGGGCGCTCATCGATCAGCAGTACGATCAGATGACACTCGGGGTTGTTCCGCGTGATCGACGTCGCGATGTTCTGCAGCATCAGCGTCTTACCCGCTTTCGGCGGAGACACCAGCAGTCCACGCTGGCCTTTACCGATCGGTGAAGTCAGATCAATGATCCGAGCAGTGAGGTCTTCAGTAGACCCGTTGCCGATCTCCATGCGCAGACGCTCGGTGGGAAACAGCGGCGTCAGGTTCTCGAAGAGAATCTTATGCTTGGCGTTTTCCGGGCGGTCAAAGTTGATCTGGCTAACTTTGAGCAGGGCAAAGTAGCGCTCGCCCTCTTTGGGCGGGCGGATTTTGCCGGAAATGGAGTCGCCTTTGCGCAGATTGAAACGACGAATCTGTGAGGGCGATACGTAGATATCGTCCGGCCCAGCGAGGTACGAGCTGTCGGCGCTACGCAGGAAGCCGAAGCCATCCTGAAGAATTTCCAGCACACCGTCGCCATAGATATCCTCGCCGCTTTTGGCGTGTTTCTTGAGGATGGCGAAAATGATGTCCTGCTTGCGCGAACGGGCTAAGTTGTCGATACCCATTTCGCGGGCGATATCGAGCAGCTCGGGAACGGTTTTTTGCTTGAGTTCAGTGAGATTCATCGGTGTGTTAGAAAATTGCTCATGAAAGCTAGGCGCTAGGCGCCGGGAATAAGACAGGAGGCTTGGCCTAAATATAGGGCTAAGCGCCGAGTGATGCGTTCAGAACCCCATCTAGGCACACGCTCGAGTGGTGAAAGCTGGGCAGTCGCTGTAACAATGCCTAAAGCATAACAATGACATCAATGACTGCTTGGCGTGAGGGTGCAAACAAACTAGTTAATCTGATTGGCACAGAAAAATGCTGTTTCAGCGGGTTATCTGACGACTTGGACATCTGGCTGATGCCATCTGGATACGTACTGCTCGGGGTGCCCGAGTCAGTGCGCTTGTTAGACGAACAAGCCAACTCGGATCAAGCCAGTAGCTCGATGGTAGTCAAGGCCCGCGACAAACGCAAGCCTTTGGCAATTGACAATAGTCAGAGGTCACCGCAACCTTGGCATAGCCAATTTGAAGGATAGCTCATGCCCAAGGACATTTCGCTCCCCATCGCCGCACCCAATGCCGAATTTGAGAGCGGTGAACCGCAGCGCCTAGCCGCCATTGACCTTGGCTCCAATAGCTTTCACCTACTGGTTGCTAACTACCAAAATGAACGTTTACAAGTAGTGGCACGACTAGGTGAAAAGGTCCAACTGGCGGCAGGACTTGACGAGAACGGTTACCTCAGTGAAGCCGCCATGCAGCGCGCGCTCGACTGCTTGGGCCGTTTTGCGCCGTTTTTAACCGATATTGAAGGTCCCAACCTCCGCGTTGTGGGCACTAACGCCCTACGCGATGCCTACAACAGCCAAACGTTTATCGAGCGCGCGGAAGCCCAGCTTGGCCACGCCATCGAGATTATTGCCGGGCGCGAAGAAGCCCGCCTAATTTATTTGGGTGCCGCCCACGCCCTGGCCGAAAGCGGCCGCCGCTTGATTGTCGATATTGGCGGCGGCTCTACCGAGTTTATTATCGGTGAAGCCTTTGAGCCCAAAGCGCTGGAAAGCCTGCGCATGGGCTGTGTCACGTTTACCGGACGCTTTTTTGCCGATGGCGAACTTACCGAAAAGCGCATGCGCCGCGCCGAGCTGGCAGCGCTTTCAGAGCTGGCCAACATCCAGCGCCCTTACCAGCGCTTAGGATGGGATGATCCGGTAGGCTCCAGCGGCACGATTAAGGCCGCTGCCAGCGTGCTGCACGCTTACGGCGACACGCCCCAAGAGGGGGTGATTACCCGCAGCGGCTTGAAAAAACTGCGCGAGCGCCTGTTGAAATGCAAACATCTGGAAAAGGTCGAGCTGGACGGCCTCAAACCCGATAGGGCTCGGGTATTTCCGGCGGGCATTGCCATTTTGAGCGCCATTTTTGAAGCCTTCGACCTTCACCAAATGCGCTTTGCCGACGGCGCACTGCGTGAAGGCGTGCTCTATGACATGGCGGGGCGTAACAGCGCCGAAGATACCCGCTCCAAAACCCTCGACATGCTCAAGCGAGTGTATGACGTAGATACCCGGCAAGCAGAAAATGTGGCGGAAACCGCCAAGCACTTGTTTGCCGTAGCGAAGCAGCCGTGGGGCTTAACCGCCGAACAGGGCCACTATTTGAGCTGGGCAAGCCATGTGCATGAAATTGGGCTAGCCATCTCCCATAGCCAGTTCCACCGCCACGGCGCGTATCTATTAGAGCATTCGGACCTAGCCGGGTTTTCTCGCCCCGAGCAGCGCTTGTTGGCGTTTTTAGTGCGTGCTCACCGGCGTAAATTCCCGCTTAAGGAGTGGCAAGCGCTGCCTGCCTCACAGCAGCCAAGCGCGGCTAAGCTTGCCCGCTTGCTACGCCTCGCCGTGCTGATTAATCATTCGCGGCCTGAAGGCGCACCCATACCGCCCCAAATTGCTGCTGACAGCAATGGCGACGCGCTCACCATTACGCTGCCCCCCAGCGATGAACCCACGCTGCTCAGCACCGATTTAGAGCAGGAACAGACGTTCATGGCCAACGCCGGGTTTTCGTTCAACCTGCATACGCCCTCCTAACCCTCGCGATGAAACGTCGCCCCTTCCGCCTGCCACAGAACGTAGGCAGGTGGTTGGAGCACGCCCAGACAGCGCTCTCCGGCCATCACAACAATCAGCCGCTCCCGCTCCCAGGGCGGAAGCGCCCGTTCTTGCAGCAAGCGTTTGAGGTCGCGTCGGCCACGCCCAGGCAATACGAGCACTTCCCCGCCCTGCCGCCAGCGCAGCATGAACGATTCTGCTAAGTAGGCGTCGCATTCCAGACGAAGCTGTAGCGGCCCAAGAGGAGTACTCACCCCTGGCTCTCCGTTCCAAGGCGCTTGCCAATCCGGCAACGCAGCCAACGGCGTCATAAGATAAAGCCTGCGCCGCCACACCCGGGCCTGGGCTCCGGGCCACTCTACTAGCACCTGGGCATCCTGGGCGGCGGTAAGCTGGCCGAGCAGGCTGGCCAGACGCGCCTGTGGAGGCGTGGGCAGCCTTAGCTGCTGACACAGCGTACGAACGAGCAGCCGCTGACGGGGTAACGGCAATGCGGCCAATGCTGACGCATCGAGACAGCCCGTTCCCAACGTAAGCACGGCCAACTCCTCGGCGGCGTAGCTGGCAAGGAGCGTGTCGGCCTCACCGGCCAAGCCAGCGCTCTTGGCCAACGAACGTACCGCACCAGGCCAGCGCTGAGTCAGCATTGGCAGCACTTCGTGGCGCAAACGGTTGCGATCAAATTCAATATCGCGATTGGTGGGGTCTTCACACCAAGTCAGCGCCATAGCGTGGGCCGTATCGGCCAGAGTTTGGCGGCTGATGCTGAGCCAAGGGCGCACAAGCGTAATGCCTTGCCACTCCCGTTGATATGGCATGCCCGCCAACCCACGAATACCGCTCCCCCGCAGCGCTGCCAGTAAGAGGGTTTCCGCTTGATCATCCTGATGCTGACCAAGCCATAGCGCGTCACCCGGCTTCACATGCTGCGCAAAGGCCGCGTAGCGAGCGCGCCTAGCAGCGCCCTCTACCCCTTCGCCTCGCGATTCAATCGCCACACGCTCAACCGTTAGCGGCACGCCAAGGCGCTGACACAGCTGTTGGCAGTGGGTTTCAAAGTCGGCCGCCGCCGCCTGTAGGCCGTGATTAACATGTAGGGCGCGTAGCACTTGGCCGCTGTCTTGGCAGGCCTCCGCGGCTAGCATCAGCAGCAGCGACGAGTCCAAGCCACCGGAGAGCGCGACCCAAACGCAACGCCCCGGCGGGGTTTCCGCCAGGGCGTCGTGAAGCAAGCGTAAAAGCCGTTTAGGCGGCTGGGGCGCCATAGCTCATCAGGCGCTCATAGCGGCGCTCAAGCAGGGCATCAATATCCAGCGCTTGCAGGCGCTCAAGGCTGGCAGAGAGCGCGTCTTTAACCCGCGCTGCGGTGTCTATCGGGTGACGATGGGCGCCGCCCAACGGCTCTTTGATCAGCGAATCTACAAATCCCAGCTCTTTTAAGCGCTCGGCGGTGATTCCCATGGCCTGGGCCGCATCGGGGGCTTTTTCGGCGCTCTTCCACAGAATGGAGGCGCAGCCTTCTGGGGAGATGACCGAGTAGGTAGAGTACTGCAGCATGTGCAGCTCATCGCACACGCCAATCGCCAGGCTCCGCCGGAGCCGCCTTCGCCCACCACGGTGGAAATAATCGGCGTCTTCAGGCGCGACATCACCGCCAGGTTATAGGCAATCGCTTCCGACTGACCACGCTCTTCCGCGTCGATACCGGGATACGCGCCGGGAGTATCGATAAACGTCAGAATGGGCATTTTAAAGCGCTCAGCCATTTCCATTAAGCGGCACGCTTTGCGGTAGCCTTCCGGGCGCGGCATACCAAAGTTACGGCGCACCTTCTCTTTAACATCACGGCCTTTTTGATGGCCAATGACCATCACCGGCGCATCGTTTAAGCGGGCAATGCCGCCGACGAGGGCAGCGTCATCCGCAAATTTTCGGTCACCGTGCAGCTCATCGAAATCGGTAAAAATATGTTCTAAATAATCCAGCGTATAGGGGCGCTGGGGGTGCCGCGATAGCTGGGAAACCTGCCAAGGGGTCAAATCTTTGAAGATTGATTCCGTTAACTTGCGGCTCTTCTCCTCCAGCCGTGAAATCTCATCTGAGAGGTTCACCTGGCTGTCGGAGCTCACCAAACGCAGCTCCTCAATTTTTGCCTGGAGTTCGGCAACGGGCTGTTCAAAATCGAGATAGTTAGGATTCATCGGCTCTGCCTGTAAGCTGCCTATAAAAAAATAAGCCTTGTCGAAACGAGCATATTGGGCGCCATTATCGCACCCTGACCCTGCCACGCAAGGCAATGCCCGCTCAATTCCGTACGAGCGCCCTGGGGCGCTCGTACGCTAGGTGATTAACGGTAGCGTAACTGGACGCCTACCTGCCCTTGCACATCGCGCAGCGCAAGCAGCAGATCATCGCTAGGCGCGACTTTCCACTCCTCCGCCAGTTCCAGCCAAGCGACAGCATCGGGGTGGCGATATTGAAGTCGCACGGGTAGGCCGGTGTTATCCCGGTAGGGTGTCAAGCTATCCCGCAAGCTTTCGACCAGCCGGCCGTTAATCTGCCCAGCGTCCAATGCCAGCTCAACGGCTTGGCCGTAGCGCACGCGGGCCGTGACCATCGGCGTCACATCTTTGCCGCGCAGCCGTAGGCCACCGGAAAAGTCGTCGCTGGAGACTTCGCCCTCCACGATAATGACTTGGTCTGACTCAATTTGGCCGCGTAGCTGCTCGAAAAGTTCGCCAAACAGCGACGCTTCGATACGTCCGGTGCGGTCGTCCAAGGTGATGAATGCCATGGTATCGCCACGTTTGGACTTCATGGTGCGCATGGCGACCACCAAACCCGCTACCCGCTGCGGTTCCCGAGAGGGTTTCAAATCGCTGATACGCGTCGACACGAAGCGCTTGAGTTCGCGTTCGTACTCGTCGATGGGGTGCCCGGTCAGATAGAGCCCCAGGGTGTCCTTTTCACCAGAGAGTCGCTCACGGTCCGTCCATTCGCGCACATGACGATACTCGGCGTAAACATCGCTGGCCTCTTCTTCGGCGACGAAGGCATCACCAAACATGTCCATCATGCCCAGGTTCTGGTTGGCGTGATTTTGTGCAGCGGCCTTCAGCGCATCTTCCATCGCCGCGAACAGCACCGCCCGATTGGGCCCCAGGTTATCCAACGCGCCAGAGCGTATCAGCGCTTCCAGGGTACGTTTGTTCATCCGTTTCGGATCGATGCGGCGGCAGAAGTCGAACAGATCGTTGAACGGCCCGCCCGCGTTTCGCGCTTCCACAATCGCGCCAATCGGGCCTTCCCCGACGCCACGTATCGCGCCCAAGCCGTACACCACCCGCCCTTCGGTATCCACGGTGAACTTGTAGCCACCGACGTTGACATCCGGTGGCGTCACCGTCAGCTTCAAGTGACGACACTCTTCGATCAGCGGCACCACCTTGTCCAGGTTGTCCATCTCGGTGGACATCACCGCCGCCATGAACGGGCCTGGATAGTGGGCTTTCAACCAAGCGGTTTGGTAAGAAACCAGCGCGTAGGCCGCTGAGTGCGACTTGTTGAAACCGTAACCGGCAAACTTCTCCACCAGGTCGAAGATGTTGCCCGCTAAGTCTTTGTCGATGCCGTTGGCGGCACAGCCTTCCATGAAACCGGAGCGCTGCTTGGCCATCTCTTCGGGCTTTTTCTTACCCATGGCACGGCGCAGCATGTCGGCCTGCCCTAGGGTGTACCCCGCCATCACCTGGGCGATCTGCATGACCTGCTCTTGGTAGAGAATGATGCCGTAGGTAGGCGTCAACACCGGTTTCAACAGGTCGTGCTGATAATCCGGGTGTGGATAAGAGACTTCCGCCCGGCCATGTTTGCGGTTGATGAAGTCATCCACCATGCCCGACTGCAATGGACCGGGGCGGAACAGTGCTACCAAGGCGATCATATCGTCCAGGGAGTCGGGCAGCAGGCGCTTGATTAGCTCCTTCATGCCGCGGGATTCGAGCTGGAACACCGCCGTGGTTTCTGCCCGCTTGAGCATCTCGAAGGTTTTGCCGTCGTCCAGGGGGATGGCGTCGATATTGAGCGGGCCCTGGCCGGCGGCGTCGCGCACCTTATCCACCATCTCCAGCGCCCAGTCGATGATGGTCAGCGTCCGCAGGCCCAGGAAGTCGAACTTCACCAGCCCGGCGTCCTCGATGTCGTTTTTATCGAACTGCACCACCAAGCCCGAGCCATCTTCGTCGCACAGCAGTGGCGAAAAATCGGTGAGCTTGGTGGGGGCAATGACCACGCCGCCTGCGTGTTTACCGGTGCCCCGGGTGGTGCCTTCGAGCTTCAGGGCCATTTCCCAAATCTCTTCGGCCTCTTCGTCGTTGCCAATAAACTCTTTGAGCGCGGGTTCTTGCTCAATCGCCTTGGCTAGCGTCATGCCCACTTCAAAAGGAATGAGTTTGGAGAGCTTGTCGCCCAGCGAATAGGGTTTGCCCTGGGCACGGGCCACGTCTCGCACCACCGCTTTGGCGGCCATGGTGCCGAAGGTGACGATCTGAGAAACCGCGTTGCGGCCATAGCGGTCGGCTACGTACTCGATGACCTTGTCACGCTTCTCCATGCAGAAATCGACGTCAAAGTCGGGCATCGAGACACGCTCAGGGTTAAGAAAGCGCTCGAACAGCAGATCGTAGCCGATGGGGTCGAGGTCGGTGATCTTCTGCGCGTAGGCCACTAGTGAACCGGCACCGGAGCCACGCCCCGGCCCCACCGGTACGTTGTTGTCCTTGGCCCACTGGATAAAGTCCATCACGATCAGGAAGTAGCCGGGGAAGCCCATCTGAATGATGACGTTGAGCTCAAACTCCAGCCGGTCGCGGTAGCGCTGATCAATCTCGCGGAACGCCTCGCTATCGCGCGGATACTGCTCGGCGGGAAACAGAAAATCGAGCCTCTCCGTTAGGCCATCGTGGGAGACCTTGCGGAAGAATTCATCCTGGGTCATGCCCTCGGGGATGCCGAACTCCGGCAGGAATATCTCTCCCAGGCGCACATCGACGCTGCAGCGCTCGGCGATCATCACGCTGTTTTCCAGCGCCTCGGGGATATCGGCAAACAGCGCCGCCATCTCGTCGGGGCTTTTGAGGTACTGCTCTTCGGTATAGCGGCGTTCGCGGCGCGGGTCGTCCAGGGCTTTACCCTCACCAATGGCGACGCGGGTTTCGTGGGCCCAGAAGTCTTCCCGTTCCAGAAAGCGCACATCGTTGGTGGCGACAACCGGCGTGCCGGTCTCGATCGCCAACTGAACGCTAGCGTGTACGCAGGCCTCTTCCAGAGGGCGGCCGGTGCGGATGAGCTCCAGGTAGAAGCGGTCGGGAAACGCCTGCTGCCACTCTTCCAGCAGCTGGCGCGCTTCCCGCTCGTGCTCGGAGAGCAAGTGGCGGCCAATCTCGCCTTCGCGCCCGCCCGACAGGGCAATCAGACCTTCGCTCTGCGCCAATACCCACTGCTTATCAAGAATCGCCCGCCCCTGGCGCTGCCCATCGGTCCAGCCTTTGGAGATCAGCTCGGTGAGATTGCGGTAACCCACATCGTTCATCGCCAGCAGCGTAATGCGGTACGGGTGGGCTTCGTCGTGGGGGTTCGCCAGCCAGAGATCGCTGCCGATGATCGGCTTCAACCCGGCGCCCTGGGCGGCTTTGTAGAATTTGACCAAACCAAACAGGTTGGCTTCGTCGGTGAGCGCCAGCGCCGGCATCCCGCGCTCAGCGGTCGTGCTGACCAGTGACTTGAGTTTGACCAAGCCATCGACCAGAGAGTATTCACTGTGCAAACGAAGATGAACGAACGGAACCGTCATGGGACTCTCAGCATAAAACGCTAAATAAAATAAATAGAACGGCTACAGCAGCGCTAACTGGCGCTGTACCGGCGCGAAGCTTTTGCGGTGCTCTGCCAGCGGCCCGTGGGCTTCCAGCGCTGCCAGGTGCTCTTTGGTGGGGTAGCCCTTGTGCCGCGCAAACCCGTATTCAGGATAGCGCAGATCCAGCTCGGCCATTTGCGCATCCCGCGCTACTTTGGCCAAAATAGACGCAGCGGCAATGGCCGGATGGCGGGCATCGCCCTTCACTACGGCCTGACCCGGCAGCGCGTGCCCCGGCAGCCGGTTACCATCCACCAGCAGATACTCCGCCTGGGGAGCTAACGCGTCCACTGCACGACGCATGGCCAGATGCGTCGCGTGATAGATATTGAGCGAGTCGACCTCCTCTGCGCTCGCTTCCGCTACTGCAAAGGCCAGCGCACGCTCGCGAATCAGCACATCCAGCGACTCACGCCTGCGAGCGGTGAGCTTCTTGGAGTCGGTTAAACCGTCGATGGGGGCCTTGAGGTCAAGAATCACAGCGGCAGCCACCACACTACCCACCAGCGGCCCACGCCCAACCTCATCGACCCCGGCCAAGAAGTCACCGGTATACTCCACGACTAGCGGTGGAAAGTCCGCTGGTTTAACCGCCATCAGGTTTAGCCTCCAGCAGCTCGCCTGCTACCAGGGCGGTAATGGCCTGCGCGGCACGCTCGCTGGCATTACGCTGCAGCGTTGCATGCATTGCGGCAAAGCGCGCCTCCAGGCCGTGACGCATCTCGGCATCGCTAAGTAGCTGGCCTATTTGCTCGGCAATCGCCTCCGGCGTGGCCGCGTGCTGAATCAGCTCAGGCACCACGCTCTCCTGGGCAATCAAATTGGGTAGTGAGATCCACTGGGTTTTCACCAGCCGTTTGGCGAGCCAATGGGTCGCGGGCGCCATTTTGTACGCCACCAGCATGGCGCGATGGCAGAGCATGGCCTCTAGCGCTGCCGTACCGGAGGTCAGCAGTACCGCATCGCTGGCGACCATCGCCTCGCGGGCTTGGCCCTCCAGCAGCGTGACCCGCTGGGCCAACGTGGGGTAGCCTGCCAGCAGCGCGCCAAGCTCGGTATAGCGCTGGGCGGTGGCCGCTGGGATCACCACCTGCAACTCCGTATGGCGCTGGCATAGCAGCGTCACCGCCTCCAAGAAGGTGGCCCCCATGAAACGAACTTCGTTCCGCCGAGAGCCGGGCAGCAGCGCTAATACCGGTGCGCCCGGGTCCAAGCCCAGCGCACGGCGGGCCGCCTCGCGATCATTTTCCAGCGGCAGTTCGTCGGCCAACGGATGGCCTACGAAGGCCACGGGAACGTGGTGGCGATGATAGAAATCCGCCTCGAAGGGCAGCAGCGTGAGCATGGCATCCACGGCGTTGGCGATCTTCTTCACCCGCCCCTGCCGCCACGCCCATACCGAGGGGCTCACGTAGTGGACCGTCGTGACGCCAGCGGCACGCAGCTGCTTCTCCAGCCCAATGTTGAAGTCCGGGGCATCGATACCGATCATGACGTCCGGCTGCCAAGCCAGCGCCTCTTCACGCAGGGTGCGGCGTACGCGGATGAGTTCGGGCAGGTGCTTAAGCACCTCGACCAGTCCCATTACCGAGAGGGTTTCCAGAGGGAAGCGGCTAACCAGCCCCTGGGCTTCCATGCGGGGGCCACCCATACCGCGAAACTCCACCTGGGGATGCCGGGCGCGCAGCGCCTGCATCAGCCCAGCACCAAGGATATCGCCGGAGAGTTCGCCTGCCACAAGGTATACGCGCTGCAGTGTCATAGTGACGGGAGAGCCGGTTAGATGAGTATTAGCGAACGATACCGCGTGTTGAACGCTCGATGGAGTCAGCGAACAGGGCCACTTCAGGCAAATCAAAGCGGTTACGCATTTCGCTCACTGCCTGCTCGACGGTTAAGCCTTGACGATAAACCAGCTTGTAGGCCGTGCTGAGTGCAGCAATCGCTTCGCGGCTAAACCCTCGGCGCTTCAACCCCACGAGGTTCAGTCCGCGCGCTTCCGCCGGGTTGCCGTTAATCATCACATAGGCAGGAGTGTCTTTAGTGATAATCGAACCGCCGCCCGCCATGGCGTGATCGCCAAAGTGACAGAACTGATGCACTGCCGCCAGGCCGCCCAAAATAGCGTGATCACCTAGGGTGACATGGCCTGCCAGCGTGACTTGGTTCGCTAAAATGCAGTCATTGCCAATCACACAGTCATGCCCTACATGCACGTAGGCCATAAACAGATTACGTGAACCGATGGTGGTTTCGCTGCGATCCTGAACAGTGCCGCGATGGAGGGTCACCCCTTCACGAATGACGTTATCGTCACCCATCACCAGCCGCGTTGGCTCGCCCGCGTACTTTTTGTCCTGGCAATCTTCGCCCACCGAGGCAAACTGAAAAATACGCGTGCGCTCGCCTAGCACCGTGGGGCCTTTCACCACCACATGGGGGCCAATGACAGAGCCTGCGCCAATCGTGACGTCAGGCCCAATCACGCTGAACGGGCCAACCTCAACGTCATCAGCAAGCTGTGCCGCTGGGTCGACCAATGCAGTAGGATGTATCAAGCCACCTTCCTCTCGGCACAAATGATTTCCGCTTCGCAGGCCAGCTCGCCGTCAACCGTGGCACGGCAGGCAAACTTCCAGATACCGCGCTTGCCGCGAATCACGTTCGCCTCCAGCGTCAGTTGATCACCCGGCATGACAGGACGCTTGAAGCGGACATTGTCGCTGCCTACGAGGTAATAGACATAGCCGTCGGCCGGCAGCTTATTGACCGTTTTGAACCCTAGGATACCGCATACCTGTGCTAGCGCTTCAACGACCAGTACGCCGGGCATGATGGGATGATGAGGAAAATGGCCATTGAAAAACGGCTCGTTGATGCTAACGTTTTTATACGCAACGATGGTTTCGCCCACGGTTAACTGCGTGACTCGATCCACCAGCAAGAACGGATAGCGGTGGGGCAAGTATTCGCGAATTTCGTTGATATCCATAACCATCGTAACGACCTCTAAAATGACAAAAGGCCTGAGCAGTATCAGGCGCGCACCAGTAATCCTACTGGTAAAAGGCAGTGGATTATAACCTGCTGCTATTAAGCCTCAAGCTACTCCCTCAGGAAACCCTTCTTTCTTCACGATTCTCGCTGGCTTTTTTCCACCCGCGCCAAGCGCTTGGCAATATCGTCGAGCTGCTTGAAGCGCACCGCATTTTTACGCCATTGGGTGTTGCTCATGGCCCCGGTCCCCGAAGAATAAACCCCCGGCTCATGAATTGAGTTGGTCACTAGGCTCATGCCGGTGACCTGAACGCCATCACAAATGGTGAGATGACCAGATAGGCCCACACCACCGCCCAACATGCAGTGCTTGCCCACTTTGGTGGAGCCTGCAATCCCTACACAGCCTGCTAACGCACTGTGGTCCCCAATGGTAACGTTGTGGGCAATCTGCACTTGGCTGTCGATTTTGACATCGTTGCCAATGACGGTGTCACCTAACGCGCCTCGGTCAATACTGGAGCAGCTGCCCACTTCAACATCATCACCTAGCACCACGCCGCCAAGCTGAGCAATTTTGTGCCAACCCGCACCATCATGGGCAAACCCAAAGCCATCACCACCAATCACACAGCCACTGTGCAAAATCACTCGCTTGCCCACGACCACACCGTGGCAAACGGTGACATTGGCATGCAGCCGCGTGTCGTCACCGATGACACAGTCAGCACCAATCACGCTACCCGCGCCAACCACTACACGGTCGCCCAGGACAACGCCTGACTCAATCACCGCATTGGCTTGGACGCAAACCTCGGCCCCAAGCGTCACGCCCTCTGCGACTACTGCAGAGGGATGAATACCCGACACATCCCGCGCTGGCAGCGGATCAAATAGCTGGGAGAGCTTGGCGTAGCCCAAGTAGGGGTTATCCATCTCTAGGCGCGGCACAGGGCAGTTCTTGCCGTACTCCGGGTGCAGCAGTACCGCTGCCGCTTTGGTGGTAGCGAGATCTTTTAAGTACGCACGGTTGGCTAAAAATGCGACTTGGTCTGGCGCTGCTTCCTTGAGCGTTGCCAAACCACGAATTGGCTGGTCGGCGTCGCCCTCGAAATCAATGTCCAGGTGACGTGCGATATCCGCAAGGGTGAGGTGATGAGAAGCGTGCGTCATGAGAGCCCAAGGAAGCAGTGGTGCGGCTAAGCCGCACCAGTAATCATTAAATTAGTTCAGCGAATCAAAAATCTGAGTGACTTCGTTCGTCACGTTGGGCAGGTCCGTCGAGGAGTGCAGCACGCCCTGAGGCTCAACCAACACGTCGATATTATGACGTTCTAACACCTGCTCTACCGCCTGTTCCAGCTTAGCTTCTGCCCCCTGCAGGAACTGCTGCTCGGAAGCCTGCTGGGCCTGCAGCACTTCACGGCGCAGCTGCTCAAAGCGGCCGCCTTTCTGCTGCAGCTCGGCAATCAGCGATTCACGTTCGAACTGGGACATAGTCTCCCCTTCCTGCTGTAGGCGGGTTTGCAGTTGCTGCAGCTCGCCGCCCAACGCTTCGGCTTCGCGTTGCTGGCTACCGATTTGTCCTTCCAGCTGGCTCAGTGATGACTGAGCCGACTGGGTATTCATCAACGCAGCGCGCCAATCCAACACGGCCACTTCGGCAGCATAGGCAGGTAGAGCCATCGCCCCAAACAGGCACACGGCAGCGGTCAGTTTACGCATCATAGCGAGACTCCTTAAATTAGAACGTTTGACCCAGCGAGAACTGGAAGAACTGCGTATCGTCACCACTTTCGTCGTTCAGTGGCTCAGCCACGCTGAAGGTCAGCGGGCCGACAGGGGTTAGCCAGGAGAGGCCAATACCAACACTGTAGCGCAGCTCACCCAGATCAACGCCAGAGCTGCACTGCTGACGTCCTGCGTCTGCCTCCAGCACATCGTAGCACGAGCTTAAGAAGGTATTACCCGCATCCAGGAACAGCGAGGACTGAACCGAGCGTTGGTTTTCCACAAACGGCATGGGGAAGAGCACTTCCGCAGAACCTTCTACCAGAACGTTACCGCCCATCGTCCGGTCACGACCACCCTCGCGGGCAGGGGTGGTTCGCTCGCCCAAAGTGTTATAGGTAAAGCCACGCACCGAGCCTAAACCACCCGCGTAGAAGTTCAAATAGAACGGATAAGGGTCATTACTGCCTAGGGTGTCGGCATAGCCTAAGTTACCGCTAAACTTCAGCGCCCAGGTTTCGTCATCGTTAATCGGGAATAGCTGCTGAGCACGGGCCCGAAGCTTGTAGTACTCTGCATCGCTGCCTGGCACGCCGGTTTCAAGCGATACGCGCTGGTAGTTACCGGCGGTGGGCATAATCCCACGGTTAAGGTTATTACGCGTCCAGCTTGCCGTTAGCTTGAGACTTTGGGCATTCTCACCTTGGTCTTCTACATAGCGGCGAATCTCAGAGGCGGTGTCAAAGTAGGTTTTCACCGTCACATCTTCAACGCTGGCATCAAAATTCAGGCGAGACAGCTCGCTGATGGGGTAGCCGAAGTTGATACCGGCACCGTAAGCATTGGTCGAGAACGTCGAGATATTCGAGATATTCGAGTTGGCATAGTCGGTTTTCCGGTAAAACAGGTTATATCCGCGGGAAATACCATCTAGCGTCCAGTAAGGGTCGGTAAAGGCAAAGTTGACACTGGTAAAGATGTCACTGCGCTGGGCACCAACGTTGACACGATTACCAGTACCCAGGAAGTTATTCTGGGCTAGACTTACCCCATAAATCACCCCGGCACTTTGAGAAAAACCGACACTGGCCGAGATGGAGCCGGAAGGCTGCTCTTCCACGTTGTAGGTGACATCCAGCAGGTCGGGCTGCCCCGGTACGGGCTGAGTGTCGACTTCCACCTGGCTGAAGAAGCCAAGCCGCTCCAGGCGCTGACGCGACTGGGTAATAGACTCGGTGGAGGCAGGCGCGCCCTCTAGCTGAATCATTTCCCGACGCAGTACTTCATCCTGTGTCGTGGTATTGCCGTAGAACTCGATGCGGCGAACATAGGCCCGCTGGCCGGGATTAACGGCAATGACCAAATCGACGGTTTCACCGTCATCGGCCATTTCAGGGACACCCTGCACATCGGCAAAGGCAAAGCCCTCGGCGCCTAAACGCTGGCGCAATGCTTCTGTGGAGGCGTTCACCTCTCCGCGAGAGAAAATATCACCACTGCTGATTTCCAGCAGATTACGAGCTTCGTTCTCGCTGATTTGAAGGTCGCCAGCGAAACGAATATCGCCCACGCGATACTGGTTGCCTTCATCAATATTCAGGGTGATAAAGATTTCTGACTTTTCAGGGCCGATAGAGACTTGCGTAGAAGTAACATCAAAGTTGACGTAGCCACGGTCAAGATAGAACGAGCGTAGGCGTTCGATATCACCAGAGAGCGCTTCTCGGGAGTACTCATCTTTCGAGAACCAGCCGAAGATACGGCCAGGGCGGTCGTTTAGCTCGAACACTTCACGCAGGGTTTCATCGTCGAAATCCTGGTTACCGACGATATTGATCTGTCGGATCTTGGCGACTTCACCTTCATTGATATCGATGCTGACCTGGACCCGGCCCTCATCAATCTCTTCCACCTCAACATTAATGCCAGCGCTGTAGCGACCCTGAGCCTGATACACGCCCTCAAGCTCGCGCTCAATCTCGTCAAGGGTAGAGAGTTGCAGTACCTGACCTTCCGACAGGCCCGACTCACGCAGGCCGTTGCGCAGGTCTTCGTCCGAAATCTGGTCGTTGCCTTCGATGTTCAAGCGCGCGATGGTTGGCCGCTCGACCACTTGGATCACCAGCACGTCGCCCTCCCGGGCCAGCGAGACATCTTCAAACAGTCCAGTAGCGAACAGATCGCGGGCGGCAGCGGCTAGCTGCTGCTCGTCCACGCGGTCATTAGCGCTGACGGGGAACGCATTAAAGACCGAGGCGGCGGAAACCCGCTGCAGTCCTTCCACACGAATGTCTGAAACGTCAAAGGATTGTGCTTGGGCGCCGCTGGCGCCTACCAGCAAGAGTGCCGCCATTCCAAGGGTCTTGATTTTCATGCAGTCAATTCGCTCGCGTTGGTCTGCCCGTCGGTTAAGACAGGCACCATATACATTTGTGCAGGCAGATGACAAGGCATCCTGCGCGCTACACGCGTTATTACCACAGGCGCATCAAATCAAAATAGAGCGCCATCAGCATCAGGGTGCCAACCATGGCAAGTCCGATGCGCAGCCCTATCGCTTGTGTCTGCTCAGATACCGGCCGCCCACGTACGACCTCGACAAAATAGTAAAGCAAATGACCGCCGTCGAGCACGGGAATGGGCAGCAAATTCAGTACACCTAAACTAATCGAAAGATACGCTAAAAAACCAACGAAGGCTTCTACCCCAGCACGCGCAGAGTCTCCGGAAATTTGCGCAATCGTGATCGGCCCCGATAGGTTAGAGGGCGAAATTAACCCCACTAACATTTTGCGAATGGCGTCGACCGTCAGCAGCACCATTTCACCGGTGCGCGACAGCGCTTGTCCAACCGATTCAATCGGCCCATAGCGAATTTCGCGCTGCAGCGACTCAGGCCAGCTAAACGGCGCTGCACCGGCACCAATGTACCCAACCTCGGCACCACTCTCCAGCGTATTACGTCTTGGCGTGAGCGAAAGCGTTCCTGCTTCGCCATTACGCTGATAACCAACGCTCAGTGTCTCGCCTGCGCTATCGCGGATCACCGCGACAAACTGCATCCAGTCATTAATGGGCTCACCGTTAAGGGCGACGATGCGATCCCCTGCTTGAAGCCCGGCTTCAGCGGCGGCTTGCCCATCCACCACTTGGCCAAGCACGGCGGGCACATCGGGTCGCCAGGGCGAGAAGCCAAGGCTCTGCAGCGGCTGTGGCGGATCCTGGCGAACCATGTAGTTGTTAAGCGGCAGTTGATAGCTGCGGGTGGCGCTAGCGCCTTCCGGCACTGCCTCAATAGTTAAATCACCGCTGAAGCCAATCATGGAGACCAGCTTTAAATTAATCTCTTCCCAGGAGCGCATTGCATCGCCCTGAATCGCGGTAATTTCACTCCCCTGCTCCAACCCCGCCTCTGCGGCTGGGGAGTTAGGCGTAATATCGCCAACTATTGGCGCTACGGTGGTTGTACCCGCCACAAACAGCGCCCAGTAGGCCACAATAGCCAGCAGGAAATTGGCGATGGGGCCCGCGGCCACAATAGCAATACGTTGCCAAACGGTTTTACGATTAAACGCTTGGTCTAGCTGCTCTTCCGGTACCGGCGCTTCACGCTCGTCGAGCATTTTGACGTAGCCGCCCAATGGAATGGCCGCCACCGCAAACTCGGTGCCATGGCGATCAATTGTTGACCACAGCGGCTTGCCAAACCCTACGGAGAAGCGCAACACCTTGACGCCGCAGCGGCGTGCAACCCAAAAGTGACCAAACTCGTGAAAGGTCACCAGCAGCCCCAGCACCACGATGACGGCTAAGATATTCTGTATCAGGCCCACTTTTTGCTCCTTTGCACGACACGCTGCTCAACAATAGCTGAGGCTAAGCGGTTAACTGGCGTATGGTGTGCGCGGCTTGTTCTCGCGCCCAGCGGTCCGCAGCAAGCACGCGTTCAAGTGAATCCGCCTGACCGGGATACGGCAGGGCCATCACCTTCGCGACAACATCCGGAATCGCACCAAACGCGATGTTCCCCGCTAAAAATGCCTCAACAGCAACTTCATTAGCAGCGTTAAGCACCGCCGGAGCGGCCCCACCTGCCTGCATCGCCTCTCGGGCTAGTCGCAGGCAGGGGAAGCGTGTTTCATCCGGGGCTTCAAAATCGAGCCGCGCAACTTGGAACAGATCTAGCGTTTCCACGCCGGCATCAATGCGCTCTGGCCAAGCAAGCCCATAGGCAATCGGTGTGCGCATATCGGGGTTACCCAACTGAGCAATCACAGAGCCGTCGTTATAGGCTGCCATAGAGTGGATAACGCTTTGCGGGTGAACAACGACCTGAATCTGCTCGGGTGTGGCATCAAACAGCCAGCACGCTTCGATTAATTCGAGTCCTTTATTCATCAGCGTGGCGCTATCTACGGAGATTTTACGCCCCATGGACCAGTTAGGATGAGCGCAGGCCTGCTCTGGTGTTACGTTAGCAATATCGGCAGCCGACCAGCCGCGAAACGGCCCGCCCGATGCGGTTAGAAGCAGCTGACGCACGCCGTGTTTGGCTAATCCGCCGCGATGCTCGCTGGGTAGACACTGGTAGATGGCATTATGTTCAGAATCGATCGGCAACAGCGTCGCCCCGGAGCGTGCCACGGCATCCATAAACAGCGCCCCGCTCATCACCAGGGCCTCCTTATTGGCCAATAGCACGCGCTTACCGGCTTCGGCTGCTGCCAGCGACGGCAACAGGCCTGCCGCCCCGACAATCGCCGCCATCACGGTGTCGACCTCAGGCGCTTGGGCGACCTCGCACAGCGCATCCTCCCCCGCCAGCGCCACAGTGTTGGAGCCTGCTTGGCGGAGCGCTTGCTGCAACCATTGGGCATCTGCGACGTCATCCAACACGGCAAACCGGGGAGAGTGCGCTTTACACTGGTCAAGCAGCGCCTCTTTTGAGGTATGCGCCGTTAGGGCATAGACGCGGTAACGCTCCGGATGGCGCGCGATGACATCCAAGGTGCTTTTACCGATGGAACCGGTGGCACCGAGCACAGTGACCGACTGAACCGAGACGTGACTCATAGCGCGCTCACCTGAAGTGATAGTACCTGCAGATACAACAGCGCAAAGATGGGGATGGCTGCGGTGAGACTATCGATACGGTCCAGCACACCACCATGACCCGGCAGCAGCTGGCTGGAGTCTTTAATATTACGGTAGCGTTTCAACATACTTTCAAACAGGTCGCCAAGCACTGAAGTCAGCGTCACCACTGCGGTAATCACGATCAGCGCCACGCCCCCCATCACTCCAAGGGGCTGCCAAAGGGCAAACAGTAGGGCTAGCAGCATCGTGGCAGCAAGCCCTCCATACACGCCCTCCCAGGACTTGCCTGGACTAACCCGCGGGGCTAATTTGCGCTTACCCCAGCGGCGACCAGCAAAGTAGGCGCCAATGTCTGCCGTCCATACCAGCAGCATCACAAACAGAAGCCACACCGCCCCGCTATCACGCAGCACGTTAAAACCTACCCAGCACGGCAGCAGTACCCAAACGCCCATGAGTAGACGGCGTGAAGTGGCTTGCCACTGCTGACTGCTTTCCGGGTAGCGCGTCACCCAGTAAAGGTTCAGCAACCAGCCAGCGGCGGCCAGCCACAACGGCCAAACTGCAAAGGCAGCGCCGCTCAGCCACAGCAGGGCCATGAGCACCGCCATACCGGCCACCAGCGCCAGGCGCGTGCGCGAGACGATAACCCCCGCCAAGTTGGTCCATTCCCAGGTACCTAACAGCACGATCAGCGCTGTAAACAGCGCAAAGGCACCTCCCTGTAATCCAAACAGACCAATTAGCGTGACAGGAGCTAACCAGGCTGCGGTGATCATCCGCTGTTTAAGCACCTTGCGCCTCTATTTGTTCGTCGGTCATGCCAAAACGGCGACGTCGTAAGCAGAAATCATCGAGCGCTTTATCGAAGGCCGCCCCATCAAAATCTGGCCATAACAAGGGCGAAAAGTGCAGCTCGGCATAGGCCAGCTGCCATAACATAAAGTTCGAGAGCCGCTGCTCGCCGCTGGTACGGATGCACAGATCCACCGGCGGTACTTGATCGGTGTTCATGGCCGCATCCAAACGCGCTTCGTCGATGGCCTCGGGCGCCAGCTTTCCGGTAGCCACCTGCTCGGCGAGCTGGCGGGCGGCGCGGGCGATGTCCCACTGGCCGCCGTAGTTCGCGGCAATCACCAGATGCATGCCCGTGTTCTCGGCGGTCAGCGCTTCGGCGCGCTGAATATGCTTTTGAATCGCGGGGGAAAAGCCACGCTGTTCGCCAATAATCGACAGACGGATATTGCGCTCATTAAGTTTTTTGACTTCGCGTTTAAGCGCCATCAAAAACAGCTCCATCAGCGCATTCACCTCAGCGGCAGGACGTTTCCAGTTCTCACTGGAGAAGGCGAACAGGCTCAGCGTTTGCACGCCTCGCTCGACCGCACGCTCGATCACCGCGCGCACGGATTCAACACCGGCGCGGTGGCCGCGCACTCCCGACAGCCCCCGTGCCCGCGCCCAGCGGTTGTTACCATCCATAATGATAGCAACATGAGACGGCAGTGCTTCCTCGGATAGAGAAAGCGTCGTGCCGCCCGGCTGCTCTTGGGGAAGCTGCGGAGACATCATGGGTTCTCGCACCAAAGATCAGTCATAAGTAAGCCAAGCGATGGCCCACGGGCAGCTGAGCTACCCGTGGCTAAGTGAACGCAGGCAGTGATGTTCACAACAATCACTAAACCTGCATGAGATCCTGTTCTTTTGCGGCAAGTGCCTTATCGATCTCAGCGATATATTTATCGGTCAGCTTCTGGATTTCGTCTTCGCCCTGGCGCTGATCGTCCTCGGTAATTTCTTTATCCTTAAGCAAGGATTTGAAATCACCGTTAGCATCACGACGAACGTTACGCACAGCCACGCGCGCGTTTTCTGCCTCGCTACGTGCCTGCTTAATGTAACCCTTGCGCGTCTCTTCGGTCAGCATCGGCATCGGTACACGAATCACGTTGCCTGCGCTTGAGGGGTTGAGGCCCAAGTCAGAGGTCATGATCGCTTTTTCGATTTTAGCCACCATGGACTGCTCCCAAGGAGCCACCGCCAGGGTACGGGCGTCTTCAACGTTGACAGAAGCCACTTGGTTCAGCGGCACTTGGCCACCGTAATACTCAACGGTCACGGCATCCAGGATGCTGGGGTGAGCGCGACCCGTGCGGATCTTGTTGAAGTTGCTGTGCAGCGCCTCAACGCTCTTCTTCATGCGAGACTCTGCATCTTTCTTGATGTCGTTGATCACGTTGTTACCCTCTGTCTATCAGCGTGCCTTCCTTGCCCCCAACCACGAGGTTGAGCAGGGCACCAGGCTTGTTCATATCAAATACCCGCACCGGCATATCATGGTCACGTACCAGGCAGATTGCGGTCAAATCCATTACGCCCAGTTTCTGATCCAGAGCGTCGTCATAGGAGAGCTGGTCGTATTTTACGGCGTCGGGGTGCTTCACCGGGTCCTTATTGTACACGCCGTCCACCTTGGTGGCCTTGATGACAACGTCTACATCCACTTCAATGCCGCGCAAACAAGCAGCAGAGTCGGTGGTAAAGAAAGGGTTACCGGTGCCAGCAGAGAACAGCACCACGTCGCCAGACGTTAAATAACGGATGGCAGTGCGGCGGTCATAGTGCTCCACCACACCGCTCATGGGAATCGCTGACATCACCCGCGAGCGAATATTAGAGCGCTCCAGAGCATCACGCATGGCGAGGGCATTCATCACCGTTGCCAGCATTCCCATGTGATCACCCGTGACCCGATCCATGCCGGCTTCGTTCAACGCCGCACCACGGAACAGGTTACCACCACCAATCACAATACCGACCTGTACGCCAATACCGACCAGCTGGCCGATCTCGAGCGCCATACGATCCAGCACTTTTGGATCAATACCAAAATCGTGCTCACCCATCAGCGCTTCGCCCGATAGCTTCAGCAAAATACGCTTGTATTTTGACTTTGACTTATCGATTTTGGGGGCCGCAGTGGGGGTAGACTCTTGAACATCACGTGACATGGCATCTCTCCTGAGGCAGACCTGGGCACAGGTGGGCGAGGCGGCACCTGTATTTCACAGGGGCCGGATACACGAAGGCGTGCGCTCGCGCGCACGCCATCTTCTTACTGGAACCTCTGACCTTAGCGACGGCCAGCCTGTTCCATGACTTCTTTAGCGAAGTCGACTTCTTCTTTCTCGATGCCTTCGCCCACTTCAAAGCGAGTGAAGCTAACCACTTCACCACCAGCTGCTTTGACGAATTCAGCAACGGACTGGTTCGGGTCTTTAACAAACGGCTGCTCGGTCAGGCTGTTCTCGGCCAGGTACTTCTTCAGGCGGCCTTGAACCATCTTCTCAGCGATTTGCTCAGGCTTACCGGCCATGTCCGGCTGGGCCAGGATGATTGCCTTCTCTTTGTCCAGCTGCTCTTGCGGCATCTCTTCAGGATGCGCAACCGCCGGGTTGATCGCCGCTACGTGCATCGCAACATCTTTGGCTGCTTCGCTGGTGCCGCCTTTCAGAACGGTCAGAACGCCAATACGGCCACCGTGAACGTATTCGCCCACCAGACCACCTTCAACGGCATTCACGACCACGGCACGACGCACGCCGATGTTTTCGCCGATTTTCTGAACCAGCTGCTCACGAGCGGACTCAAGGTCACCCGCCATCACCGCTGCAACGTCTTCGTTTTTCGCCGCAAAGAACGCATCAGCAATCTTGTTGGCGAAGTCGATGAAGTTGTCGTCACGGGCAACGAAATCGGTTTCAGAGTTGATTTCGACCATTACGCCGTAGCTGCCATCTTCTGCTACACGAGTAACAACCGCACCTTCTGCAGCGGTACGACCCGCTTTTTTCGCGGCTTTAAGACCAGAGCTTTTACGCAGGTTTTCGATCGCGACTTCGATGTCACCGTCGGCTTCGGTGAGTGCTTTTTTACACTCCATCATGCCAAGACCGGTACGTTCGCGCAGTTCCTTAACCTGAGAGGCGCTGATAGCTGCCATGAGATTTCACCTCGGAAATGGTTCTAACTGAGAGTTAAACGCGCTACAGAGTATAAGCACGATAGATGACCGTTGCGTATCACTGTGCAGAGCGCTTGCCGGCATTCATCCGGCATGATCGGCCCGCCTGAGCGAACTCAAAGCGGGAAAAAGGGGGCATAAGGCCCCCTCTTAACACGATGCGGCTCAACCTGCCCGCCGCACCACTGCAGCCTTACTCGGCAGCTGCGCTTGTGTCGGCGGAAGCGGCTTCTTCAGTCACTTCGACGAACTCGTCCGGACGACCTTCTTTCGCGCGGCCACACGCGTCGGCAATCGCCTTCACGTAGATCTGGATAGCGCGGATGGAGTCATCGTTACCCGGGATCACGTAATCAACGCCATCTGGGTTAGAGTTGGTATCTACCACGCCAATAACCGGGATACCCAGCTTGTTGGCTTCGTTAATCGCGATGCGCTCGTGGTCAACGTCGATCACAAACAGTGCGTCCGGCAGGCCGCCCATGTTCTTGATACCACCGATAGAACGCTCAAGCTTCTCTTGCTCACGCGTTGCCATCAAGACTTCTTTCTTGGTCAGCTTCTCGAAGGTGCCGTCTTCGCGCATCACTTCCAGATCACGCAGCCGTTTGATGGACTGACGAATGGTCTTGAAGTTGGTCAGCATGCCGCCCAACCAGCGATGGTTGACGAACGGCTGGCCAACGCGATTCGCTTCTTCTTTGATGATCTTGCTAGCGCTGCGCTTGGTGCCAACAAACAGAATTTTGTTGTTGGATGCCGCCATCTTCTCGACCACGTCGATCGCTTCGTTCAGCGCCGGCAGGGTGTGCTCGAGGTTGATGATGTGAATCTTGTTGCGCGCGCCGAAGATGTATTTGCCCATCTTCGGATTCCAGTACTTGGTTTGGTGACCGAAGTGAGCACCTGCTTTCAGCAGGTCACGCATATTAACGTGAGACATGGTAAAACTCCTGAAACTCGGGTTAGGCCTCCACGCACCCCATGGATCCGACCAGTAGCGTCGTTAAACGTCGCTAAAGGCACCCGGGACCATGTGCCGGTGCATGTGTGTTTTCAAGGCTTGCTGTTGTGCAACCCAGCGGTGCTGCGTTGCGATCTCGTTGCCCTTTCGCGTAGCGCCAGCCAGTATAGAAGCATTGGATGGCGATTGCAGGAAAGCGCGCGGCTTTATACCATAGATCATTGCCAAGATGAAGTCGCAGCCGCGTTTCGGCATTTTCATTTGCGACCCATCACTTACCCAGAAGCCACATCGAGAATTCATGAACGTTCCTATTAAGACGCCTTCTGAAATCGAGAAAATGCGCGAAGCCGGTCGCCAGGCGGCCAGCGTTATCGAAATGATCACTCCCCACGTTAAAGCGGGCATTAGCACTGGCGAGATCGACCGTCTGTGCCACGAGTACATTGTTAACGAGCTGGGCTCGACACCGGCACCGCTGAACTACCACGGCTTTCCCAAAGCAACCTGTACCTCCATCAACCACGTGGTGTGCCACGGCATCCCCGATGACGCCAAAAAGCTCAAAAACGGCGACATCATGAACCTGGATATCACCGTGCGCACACCGGATGGCTACCACGGCGACTCCAGCGTGATGTTCGTGGTGGGCAACACCATTCAGGGCGAACGGCTGTGCCGCATCACCCAAGAGTGCCTGTATAAAAGCATTGCGCTGGTGAAACCCGGCGTGCGTCTTTCTGAGCTTGCCCGTGTGATTCAGCAGCACGCCGAAGCCCATGGTTACTCGGTGGTGCGTGATTTCTGCGGCCACGGCATTGGCGCGGACTTCCACGAAGACCCGCAGTTCCTGCACTACGACGGCTATGCACCGGATGCCGACATCCGCCTAGAAGCGGGCATGTGCTTCACCATCGAGCCGATGATTAACGTGGGCGGCTACAAAACCAAAGTGCTGCGCGACGGCTGGACCGCCGTCACCAAAGACCGCAGCCTTTCGGCCCAGTGGGAACACACCCTACTGGTCACCGACACCGGCGTTGACGTGCTCACTGCGCGCAGCGACGAAGACTTTAGCTTTCTGAACGCCTGATGCTTCTTCACCACTACCGGTTCGAGCCGGACACGTCGCTTTTCGATCTAGACCTGTTTCGCACCGAGCTTGCCGGGTCGCGCTCTCCTATCGCCCCGTTTAAAGCCGCGCTGCGGGAAATCCAAGCACGCCTGGATGAACGCTTTCGCGCCGGTAGCGATATTCGCGACTTGGTACGCGGTCGGGCGTGGTATCTCGACCAGCTTCTCGCCATTGCCTGGGCGCAGCATGCTTGGCCCGATGACGGCGTTGCGCTGGTGGCCGTGGGCGGCTACGGGCGTGGTGAACTGCATCCCCATTCGGATATTGATCTGCTCTTGCTGCTTGAGCACGACGACGATACCCCCTACCGGGAGCCGCTGAGCGCTTTTATCACCTTCCTCTGGGATATCGGTCTGGAGATTGGCCACAGCGTTCGCTCGCTCAACGACTGCGAGCGGGAAGCCGAAGCAGACGTCACGGTGATTACCAACCTGCTGGAGTCGCGCCTCATTGCCGGGCCGGAAAGTCTGCGTGAGAAGATGCGCGAGCGCCTGAGCACCCCGAACCTGTGGCCCGCCGACCGCTTTTTTGAAGCCAAGTGGCAAGAGCAAATTGCTCGCCACTATCGCTACAACAACTCCGAGTACCACCTGGAGCCCAACTTAAAAAGCTCCCCCGGTGGCCTGCGGGATATCCAGATGATTGGCTGGGTGGCTAAGCGTCACTTCGGCACCGAGCAGTACACCGATATTGTCGCCAACGGCTTTATGAATGACGCGGAGCTGCGCATTCTCAGCCAGGGTCAGGCGTTTCTTTGGCAGGTGCGCTACGCCCTGCATATGCTCACAGGCCGAGCCGAAGACCGCCTGCTGTTTGATCACCAGCGCACCATTGCCGAGATGTTTGGCTTTAGGGATACCCCCGAGCGGCTCGCGGTCGAGCAGTTCATGAAACGCTACTACCGCCACGTGACGGCTCTCGCCGGACTCAACGATATGCTGCTACAGCACTTCGACGAAGTGATTTTGCGCGGCAAGGAGTCGTTGGAAACCGTTAAGCTCAACGAACGCTTTGAAACCAAGGGCGGCTACATCCAGGTGCGCACCCGCAACCTGTTCCGCGAGCGCCCGGCGGCCATGCTAGAACTCTTTCTGCTGATGGCCAAGCATCCGGAAATCGAAGGGGTACGCGCCGATACTATTCGGCTGATTCGTGACCACCGCCACCAAATTGACGACCACTACCGGGAAGACCCACGCCACCAGCGGCTGTTTATGGCGCTCATGCGGGCGCCGGGTAACGTCCCTCGCCAGCTCCGGCGCATGAACCGCTACGGCATTCTGGGTAAGTACCTGCCGGAGTTCGGCCGCGCGGTGGGGCTGATGCAGCACGATCTGTTCCATATCTATACCGTGGACGCCCACACCCTGCGCCTGCTGAAATTTCTGCACGGCTTCCGCAAGCCCGAGGCAAAGGACGACTTCCCGGTGGCCGCCAACCTGATCCATCAGCTGCCTAAGCTGGACCTGCTGTGGATTGCCGGCCTGTTCCACGATATCGGCAAAGGGCGTGGTGGCGACCACTCAGAAATCGGCGCGCGGGACGTCGAACAGTTCTGCCATCGCCACCATATTTCCCAGCACGACACCAACCTGGTGAGTTGGCTGGTGGAGCATCACCTGCTGATGTCGATGACCGCCCAAAAGCGAGATATCAGCGACCCGGATGTGATCCGCGATTTCGCCCTCATCGTGCGCGACGAGACCCGCCTGGACTACCTCTATGTGCTCACCGTTGCCGACATCAATGCCACCAACCCCACACTGTGGAACGGCTGGCGGGCCTCGCTGCTGCGCCAGCTGCATGCAGAGACCAAGCGCGCCCTGCGCCGAGGGCTGAAAAACCCGCCGGACAGAGACGACTGGGTGAGAGAAACACGCACCGAGGCCCGCTCACTGCTGCAGACCGTTGGGGTGGACAGCGAGCAAATCGATCAGCTATGGGAGTCCCTGGGGGAAGACTACTTCCTGCAGTACGCCCCCAGCGAGATCGTTTGGCAGACCCAGGGCATTCTGGCCCATCAGCCCTCCCCCCTGCCGCTGGTGCTGATCAGTGCCCCCACCGCCGACATGGCCGAAGGCGGCACCAAAGTGTTCATCCACACCCGCTCGGTGGATGACCTGTTCGCCGCCACTGCTGCCGCCATGGAGCAGCTCGGACTCTCGATCCACGATGCCCGCATTGCTACTTCCCACAACGACTGGACGCTCAACACCTTTATCGTACTGGATAGCCACGGCCAGCCGATTCGCGACGCGGAGCGCATCGAAGAGATGCGCAGCCACTTGGTAGAAGAGCTGGATGACCCGGACGACTACCCCGAGATCGTCACCCGACACACGCCGCGCCAGCTCAAGCACTTCAAAGTGCCAACCGAAGTGGTGATCGAACAGGACCCGGCCAACGAGCGTACCCTGCTGGAACTGACCGCCCCCGACCGCCCCGGTCTGCTGGCTCGGGTAGGGCGCATTTTCATGGAGCAAGATATCTCGCTCTCAGCCGCTAAAATTGCCACGCTAGGCGAACGGGTTGAAGACGTTTTCTTCATCACCACCAAAGCAGGCGAGCCGCTCACCGACCCCGAACGTCAGCAGCAGCTCCGCGAACGACTGATTGAGGTATTGGGGGTTTAAAGCTCGCGCTGTCTATGATTGCCGGGGGCTGGTTGAAGCGAGGGTCTTTCGCCATGGCCGGAATATGTTCCATACCATTCCGGCATTTCCGCCATCCATGGCGGTCAGATGGCGAAAGTAGCGCCCATGGATGGGTTCACAGCGCCCTCGCAGCAACCTGCTCTCGGCACCACTAAGCGCAATTGGCTGTTTTGCTAGTTCGGTTAGGTTTGAGCCTGCCCCAGGGCTTGCCTATAATCGGCGGTTCGATAAATGGTTTTGCCCACAGTTCCCGCCCTTACGCTCTCAACGGACGCGCCATGAACCCTGATCTCAACGCCCTACACCCCTATCCGTTTGAAAAGCTGGCCGCCCTCAAAGCGAGCCTAACGCCCCCGGCGGGACTGGCGCATATTCCGCTGACGATTGGCGAACCCCAGCACGCCCCCTACCAAGGCGCGCTGGAGGCACTCATCGCCCACCAGTTAGAGATGGCCCGCTACCCGGCCACCAACGGCCTTCCCGCCCTACGCGACGCGATTGCGACCTGGGCCACCCAGCGCTTCCAGCTGGCGGGGTTGGATGCCGAGCGCCAAGTACTGCCGGTGAACGGCACTCGCGAAGCCATCTTCGCCTTCGTGCAGGCGGCGCTGGACCGCACCCGCCCCGCAAAAGTGGCCGTACCCAACCCCTTCTACCAGATTTACGAAGGCGCCACGCTGCTGGCAGGCGGCGAGCCGCTCTACCTGGACTGCACCGCCGAGAACGGCTTCCGCCCCGATTTTTCAGCGGTCAGCGCCGACACCTGGCGCGATGTGCAGATCGTGTTTATCTGCTCGCCGGGCAACCCGACCGGCGCCGTCACGCCACTGGCCGAGTTCAAACAGCTCATTGCCCTGGCCGACGAGCACGACTTTATCATCGCCTCTGATGAGTGCTACTCCGAGCTTTACCTAGACGAGAACACGCCACCGCCAGGGCTTTTGCAGGCCTGCGCCGAGCTTGGCCGCGATGACTACCGCCGCTGCGTGGTCTTCCACTCGCTCTCCAAGCGCTCCAACCTACCAGGGCTGCGCTCTGGCTTCGTGGCAGGTGATGCCGACCTACTCGCCCCGTTCAAGCGCTACCGCACCTATCACGGCTGCGCCATGTCGCAGCCACTACAGCACGCCTCCATTGCCGCTTGGCAAGACGAAGCCCACGTGCGCGCCAACCGAGACGCCTACCGCGAAAAATTCAGCGCGGTGACGGATGTGCTTGCCCCGGTGATGGATTTTCCCACTCCGGAAGCGAGCTTCTACCTCTGGCCTGCGGTGCCGGGTGGCGACGATATCGCCTTTACCCAGCGGCTATTCAGCGAACAGCACGTGAGCGTACTGCCCGGCAGCTTGATGGGTCGCCCAGGGCAAAACGGCCTTAACCCCGGCGCGGGTCGGCTACGCTTAGCGTTAGTGGCGGAGCTTGAGCCGACCTTAGAAGCGGCCTAAGACGCCTTCGCCAACTGGTCGAGCGCGACTAACGCGCCGCGCCGCTTAAGACGACGAAAGGAGGCTCTATGCTAACGCTCTACATGATTCATAACTGCGACACCTGCCGTAAAGCGCGTAAAGCGCTGGACGACAAAGCGCTGATGTATAAAACCCACGACCTGCGTAAAGATGGCCTTTCTGCGGCGCTGCTTGAGCACATCTTGAATCGCGTACCGTTGGTTGAGGTGATCAACAAACGCAGCAAAACCTGGCGGGATCTTTCTGACGAAGAGAAAGATTACGATGCCAACTCGGCGCGCCAGCTGCTGCTCCAGCACCCCACGCTGCTCAAGCGGCCGCTGCTGGAACTCGACGACGGCACCATCATGATCGGCTACCGTGACGGCGACTATGACACGCTAAGCGGCTAACCCTGACTCGACTTCTCTCACTCATTTTCTCTCACTAACCTCTAAGGAATACGCGTTATGCTGAGCTTCGCGCTTGGAATCGGCACCCAAAACACCCAGGGCGACTGGCTGGAAATCTACTACCCGGCCCCGCTGCTCAACCCGGACGCGAGCCTGGTCGCCGCTGCCAAAGAGGCCCTGGATGCACCGGCGGGCAATGCCCCGGTGAGCTTCTTACCGGAAGACTGCACCCGCTTG
>NZ_LVIA01000074.1:0-3303 GCF_001596805.1 Halomonas sp. KX33721
GCACAATTCAGCGATTGATTAGTGGTGTAGTAGTGCTCCGGCCCTGAAACAGCAACAGGTCGGCCAGCCGTAAGCGCGCAGCTCATCGCCGATGTCCCAATGTATTGCTCCGAGAGATTGACCCCAGGACGGAAGGCCTGCTTGAGAACCCTGCCGGAGTGAGCGTTAGATTGATAGGTGCATAGAGCATGGCCTTGGTGGTCAGTGAGTAGCAGTGCGTAGCCCGCACCACTAATGGTGCGATGAAGCTGTTCAATGGGGATAGTGGCTGCATTAGTAAGGTTTTGATTTTTTTGTTTAATTTCGTTAAATCTACTGCACGGTACCGTTTCGTATATGACCCGCTCAGTCACACTCTTGTGCTCGGCGATACAGCGTTTCCATGAGTTCAGGATAGCTTCGTCTATTATTCCATTAGGAATATTCCCATCTTGGAAGAAAGCCTTTCTAGCCTCACTCAGCCTTTGTAAGGGCGTCAGTTGTGTATTCATTTCTTATCCCTCTTCACTGCAATATTGTTCTATGTAGGCTTCAAATTCGGATGCGTTGCCAAGGATCTATTACATAAGAAAATATTAAACTGGTCATTGGGGCTTGCCTTGCATTGGCTTGTTATTCTTTTGTCGTAATTCAAAAATCTGTTGGATGCCCTCTTAGGTGTGAAATGCCCTGTACAGGGTTAACTAAACCCTACATAACCAAAAAAATAAATAAGCCGAGTATCCCTTTCGCAGAGCACCTGAATCCGTGATGCCGCAGCCGACATTCCCCCTATCATCGTCTGCGTGAGATTTTTGAGAATTTGACTCGAATATCGTGGAGGTGCGAGCCCGATGTCGTCGGAAATGCCCACGTCGATCGGTCCTGATCACCCGGTTTTCTCCGCTTACGCCCCTGCCGCGCACGGCCAACCTGGCGACCGGCGATCGCCCGTCGCGCACTGTCTGGGGATGCTCTCTGGCAGACAGTCAGCATGGCGACCCTCGTGGGTAACGCAGCCGGCTCCGCAGGGTGTTCAACACCGTCATGCGCCCGATGTCCTGCCCGAAGTCGAGGATGATCTGCCGCGCCTTGTGAATCACGAGAGCCGCACGATGCACCAATTCCTGCAACACCGTCCGCAGCCGGCGCCGCTTGGCGGGATGGCGGACCGGGCTTAGCTCGCCGGTCATGCCCAGTTGCCCCATCAATCGCAGGATGTTGTAGGCCAGTTGGGCGAGATGCAGGATCAGATCGTTGGTGGCGAACTTGCCCGACGGTAGCCGCTCCAGGTCAAGATCGGTCTTGATCTCGCTATGGAACTGCTCGTGGGTGGCATGCGCCTGATAGCGCTTGATCACCGCCTCCGGCGCCTCGTCCAGGCTGGTCCACCAGCCTTCCAACTCAACCTCTGGTTCGAGCAGCAACTGGCCATCGTGATCGGCGGTGCGCTCCACCAGGCGCATCACGCGCTTGACGACGTATTCGATCTTGTTGTCGTCGTGGATCGAGACCGTCTGCGTCCACAGCGCCTGGCGTTTGCCAGGGCGCAGCTCTTCCCAGTAGTCCGCCGCCACGGCCAGCCAGGTGTCCTGATCGGCCGTGGCCGAGCCACGCGGGTTCCATTTGACGAGGTAGTCCAGCCGGCGGCCCTCCTCGGCAAAGGCCTGCCGCTGCTGTTCGAGAAGCGCCAGGTGCGCCTGGCTGTCGAAGCCGCTGTCCTCGCGTAACAGGATCGGTCGCTCGGTCAGGCCTTGGGCGCGGGGCAGCACCCGCTCCAGGAAGGCGTTGCTCTCCTTCATGGTGTGCTGCTTGCCGGGACGCAGTTCCAGGCCCAAGCACCACCCTTCGTTGCCCAGATACGCGGCGATCGGGGTGTAGCCGTCGACCTTCTGGTAGGTCCGCGAGACGCCTTCCTTCTTCGAGTTGCTGTTGTCCATGACGAAGGTGTCGATGTCCAGGCAGACGTGCGTCGTCTCGGCGGTGATCGGTGCCTCGACCAGTGACAGCAGGGTCGTGGACCAGATGGCGGTGCGCGCCTGCAGGTTGTTGGCGGCGAGTTTCTCAAGCCGCTGTCGCAGCGTCGCCGTGCTCGGCACCTTCTGCAGGGTCAGCAGTTGTTGGAAGGGCTTGTCGCGGCGGAAGTTTTCGATGGCGTCATAGTCGCTCATGCCCAGACACAGCAGGCCCAGGTAGCTCTTGACCACGTCGCTGGTGCGCATGCCCAGCGTGGTGGGGAAGCGGCCGTCGATGCTGTCGACGCCGGCGATCTCGAGGCACTGCCCGATGATCGACAACCCGGAATGGCTGGTGAGGGTGCGGCGACTGGCGCGGAACTTGACGTTGGGCATGGCACTGTCTGGGTGAATGGCGATATCCGCTATATTGCCATGCAGGTCAGTGGGTTAGAAGCGCTTCAGGGGGCCAGTCTCACGGATTCAGGAGAGCAGTAAGAATACTTCCATGTTTTTATTTATTTTTTACATATAAAACAATTGGTTATTTTTTAACAAAGCATTAGAAAGCATTGATGCTTGTAGGTGAGGGTGCCGCATCGAGATACCTATGAAGTATGGCAAGGAACTCAAACGATATTGGTCTGTTAAGTGGGGTCTAGTCGATATTACTGACGAACCAACAACAACTGTCGTCTTTAAGCCCATGATAGACGTACCCCAATCTCACCTCGAATGTTGCTGCTATCGCCGGGCTCCAAGACAACAATAAAACCAACGATAGGGTTTCACCATGACCGTAAAAATATTCGACACGCCCGAGGTTCAAGATTTCCTAAATGCCGTTGCTGGCTTTGATCAGTCAGGCGGCAATGACCGCGCCAAGCAAATCGTTCATCGCCTGGTTGGTGATCTGTTCAAGCTGATCGATGACTTCGATGTCACCGAGGAAGAGTACTGGGCGGCGGTTAACCTGCTCAATGCCCTGGGTAGCCAGACCCAGTTCGGCCTGTTGTCCCCAGGGCTGGGCTTTGACCACTTCCTCGATATGCGCCAGGACGCTATCGATGCCGAAGCCAAGCGCACCGGCGGCACCCCGCGCACCATCGAAGGTCCGCTCTACGTGGCCGGCGCCCCCGAGGCGGAAGGCTTTGCGCGGATGGACGATGGCAGCGACCCTGATGGCGAGACCATGTGGCTCACCGGCCAGGTGCGCGACGTGAACGGTCAGCCGATCCCCGGCGCCAAGGTCGAGATCTGGCACTGCAACTCCAAGGGCGGCTACTCGTTCTTTGACCCTTCTCAGGACGAGTACAACATGCGCCGCACGATCTATGCCGACAGCGAGGGCCGGTACACCGCGCGTAGC